>DATFYV010000248.1:0-6843 GCA_035314845.1 Candidatus Acidiferrum sp. | reverse complement strand
CGCTGGACGGCTACGGAGCCCGGAGGGTTGGTCAGCAATTACAACCTGTTGGGCAAAGCCAAGAATTGGGAAGAGTTTCGCAACGTAATGAAGAAAATCTGGGGTCCGGCTCAGAACGTGGTCTATGCGGACGTGCAAGGCAATATTGGGTACATCATGGGCGCGCGCGTGCCCATACGCAAAAAGGGACATGGCGAAGTGCCCGTACCCGGCGACACCGACGATTACGAATGGACCGGCTATGTGCCTTTCGAACAGTTGCCGCAGGCCTTCAATCCGGAGAGCGGATTAATTGTCACGGCGAATGCCCGGGTGGTTGGCCCGGATTACAAGCCGTATCTGACGGACCGCTGGGAAGAGCCTTACCGCACCGCGCGGATTTACGACTTACTCCACGACAAGCATGATTTGCGCCCCCAGGACATGTTGAAGGTGCAAACCGACACCTACAGCTACCCGGACTCTTTTGTCGGCGGGCAGCTGGTGGCGGCCGCCAAGATCGCCAAGCCAAAAGATCTGCGCGCCCAGAAACTAATCGAAGGCTTGAAGGATTGGAACGGCATCGCGGATGCGAACTCCCCGGAGGTTCCATTTGTGGAAGGCGCGCGGCACGCCGCGTTGCGCCTGGTCCTGCAACCGTATTTGGGAAACGAAACCGGTCTCTACCAATGGCGCACCGTTGCCTTTCTGCAGAGGATTTTAACCGATCGCCCGGCTAAATGGCTGCCGTCGCAATTCAAGAGTTATGACGAACTGCTGGCCGCCGCGGCAGACGATTCGGTCGCCAAGATGGCCGCGGAAACCCGCAGCGAAAAAATCGAGGACTGGCCCTGGAAGCGTTTTGATGCTCTAAACATGTTGCATCCCCTTGGCCGCGAGGGCTTGCTGAAGCGCCTGCTGAGCATCACGGGAAAAGCGCAGTCTGGCACACGGTATAGCGTGCGCGCCGCCAGCAGGGACCATGGACCGGCCATGCGCTTCGTCGCGGACTTGGGGGACTGGGACGATTCCATTCTGTTGATTCCCGCCGGAGAGTCCGGGCAACCGGGGAGCTCGCACTACTCCGACCAATTTTCCTACTGGCTGGATGGCAAAGAGATTCTCGCGCCCTTCAGCGACGCTGCGGAGTTGGCCGCGCGCCGGCATCTCCTGACCTTGCAGCCGTGAGAAATTGTGATGGCGAAGAAAAATCCGCCGCCGAAGAGTTTGGCTTCGCTGTTGGCAGGCGGGGATCGCCGGTCGCTCGGGCGCGTGAATGCAGTAATTACGTTGCTGCGGAACAATGGGCGGTTGTTTCCTGAGTTGCTGCAGTTTATGTGGAGCGACGATCCGGTAGTTCGCATGCGCGCCGCCGACGCCGTGGAAAAAATCTCCGCCGCCAAGCACGCGCTTTTACAACCCTTCAAAGCCGAATTGCTCGGACTAGCGGAAGAGACCCACCAGCAGGAGGTGCAGTGGCATCTGGCGCTAATGCTTCCACGGCTGCGATTGACGGGGACCGAACGCCAGCGAGCCGTCGCAGGGTTGAAAGGATATCTGCAATCTCGCAGTTCCATCGTCAAAACCTTTGCTCTGCAAGGCTTGGCTGAATTTGCCGGGAGGGATGAGGAATTGCGCACTGAAGTGCTGGAGATCATTATGCAGGCGTCGCGCAACGGCACCGCTGCGATGAAGGCCCGCGCACGCAAGCTGCTCGCGTCGTGGCCAAAATGAATGCCACTTCATAAAGCATTTTCGTAACGGCGTTAACGAGACGAAGCATTGTGCCAGCATCGCGCGTGACTTAGAATGCAATACAGCATGAAACGCGGCGCCTCGCGTGCCGAGAAAGAACTGCCATCGCGTGAATACGTCCCCGTTGCCGAAAAAAGTGGAGCCACCCAAGAAGCCGGATTTCGAGCGCTCCCTGGCGCGTCTCGAAGAAGTCGTGCGCAAGCTCGAAAGTCCGCAGCTTTCGCTGGACGACGCCATGAAGCTTTTTGAAGAGGGCGTCGAACTTTCCCGCGAGTGCCAGAAACAGCTTGAAGAGGCCGAAGGCCGCGTCGAAATTTTGCTGAAAAAGGCGGACGGAAAAATGGTGGCCCAGCCGTTCGATCCGGAACCGGAGTCGGAATCTTGAAGACCGTTGGCAGCGCGATTCGCCGCTGTGGCGCAAGCTAATTCCCTACCCTGATGAAACTCCCAGATTTCTTCGAAGAAGACCGCATCGCTGTGGACGCCGCGCTGGAAAAGCTCTTGCCCGCGGAAGAGACTCCGCCCACGTCTATTCACGCCGCCATGCGTTACAGTGTATTTGCCGGTGGCAAACGCATCCGCCCGATTTTGTGTCTGGAAGCCGCGCGCATCTTTGAAGAAGACGTCACCGCGGCCTTGCATCCCGCTTCAGGCATCGAGTGCATCCACACCTATTCGCTGATTCACGACGATCTCCCCGCGCTGGATAACGATGATTTACGCCGCGGCAAGCCCACGTGTCATAAACAGTTCGGCGAAGCCACCGCAATTCTGGCAGGCGATGCGCTGCTGACGCTGGCCTTCGAGCTAGTGGGCGCCACGCCGGTCGATGCCGAGCGCAGGGTAGCCATGCTAACCGAAGTAGCCACCGCCGCGGGCACCGTGAACGGCATGGTCGGTGGCCAGATGGCGGACATCGAGGCTGAAGGCAAACGGATCGGCGCCAAGATGCTTGAATACATTCACCGCAGCAAGACCGCCGCGTTGATTCGCGCGTCCGTAACTGCGGGCGCGCTCTGCGCGGGCGCGCCGGCTAAAGATGTAACACGCCTTCGCAAGTTTGGCGAGACCATCGGCTGGGCCTTCCAGGTCACCGACGATATTTTGGACGTTGAAGAATCCTCCGCCGCGCTGGGCAAAACCGCCGGAAAAGATATCGCGCAGCAAAAAGCTACCTATCCCGCGCTCTACGGCCTGCCGCGTTCGCATGAAATTGCCAATGAACTCGCGACTAAGGCCATCGCCGCCATCGAGCCCTACGGCGAACGCGCCGCGCGCCTCCGCGAGATTGCCGAATTTCTCGTTTTGCGGCGGACCTGAACATATTTTCCAAACGCCCTGCCCCTGAAAATGAAAACCAAAGCATCGCGCAAACGGCTCGACCTCCTGCTGGTGGAGCGCGGGCTGGCGCAATCCACACAAAAGGCCCTGGCCATGATTCTCGCCGGCGAAGTGCAGGTCAACGGCCAACGCGCCGTCGCGGCTGGTGCAGAGGTAGCCACGGATGCACGCATCGCGTTAAATAGCCGCGCGCAGAAATTCGCGAGCCGCGGCGGAACTAAGCTCGAAGGCGCGCTCGAGGATTTCTCTTTAGACGTTCGTGGCCGCATGTGCCTAGACGTGGGAAGTTCCACCGGGGGATTCACGGACTGTTTGCTGCAACGCGGCGCCGCGCGCGTTTACGCCGTGGATGTAAATATGACGCAACTGGCTTGGGAGTTGCAGCAGGATGCACGGGTAATCCGCATCGAGCGCAACGCGCGCAAATTACTCCCCGCGGACGTTCCAGAGCTCGTCGATTTGGTGGTCGTGGATGTTTCGTTCATTTCCGCGGGCAAAGTACTCGCGCCAGCCATGGCGTGCGCGCGCCCCGGCGCGGACGCCATCGTGCTGGTCAAACCGCAATTTGAATTACGCCATGCCGAGGTTGCCGAAGGCGGTGTCGTGACGGACCGCGCATTGCACGAAAAGGCCATCCAGCACGTGCGCGAAGCCGGCGCGCATGCCAGCCTCCAATGGCTCGATATGCGCCCAAGTAAGCTAACCGGCGCCGAAGGCAATCAGGAATATTTTCTCCACGCGCGAAAAAAGGCGCAGGAGTAGAATCGCTGGCACATGCCTACGGCACCACACTTTGCAAAGATCGGAATCATCGCCCGGCCGCGGAAATCCAATCTCGCGGCCATGGTGCCGCCGCTGCTCGATTGGCTTGCGAAGCGCGGCATCTCCACGCTTTACGACGAAGAAACCGCCGCGTCCTTGCCCCCCGACTCGCCGAAGGGCAGCACCCGCGAATACGTCGCGGCCAATTCGCAATTGCTGCTGGTGCTCGGCGGAGACGGCACGCTTCTTGCCGCCGCGCGCGTCGCGGCTTTGCACGGCATTCCGATTCTGCCCATCAACATGGGCAGCCTCGGATTCTTAACCAGCTTCACCGTGGAAGAGCTTTACCCCGCTCTGGAAGACACGCTGGCCGGGCGCTACTCCGTCAGCGAACGCGTGATGTTGAAGGTGGATTTGGAGCGCGACGGAAAAATAATCGAAACGCAGCGCGTGCTGAATGAAGCCGTCATCAATAAAGGCGCGCTGGCACGCATGATCGATCTGGAGCTGCGCATCGATCAGGATTTTGTCTGCCGCTATCGCGCCGACGGCTTGATCGTCGCCACACCCACCGGTTCTACCGCCTACTCTCTTTCCGCCGGTGGCCCCATCGTTCATCCCGCCGTCGAGTCTTTTATCATTACCCCGATTTGCCCGCACACTTTAAGCGATCGTCCTGTGGTGGTGCGTGATTCAGCGTGCATCGAAATGAAATTGCTGGCCAACACGGAATCAGTTTTCCTCACCCTTGACGGGCAAAAAGGCATCGTTCTGCAAGCCACGGACTTTGTGCGTATCGTCCGCGCCAAGGAAATGCTCCGCCTCATCCAGCCGTTGCGAAAATCCTATTTCGAAATTCTGCGCAACAAATTGAAGTGGGGCGAAGCGTAGCCGCGCGCACCAACCCTCTATAGGGGCGTCCCGTGAAGGCGGTACTGCGCCCCAGCTTGCCCAAGCGTTCAATATATTGTGCCCACTACCGAACGTCGTGCCGGAGAAGATCCTGCCGCGATTCTCGCCGCCGGATCAGTTTCACGCGGCGGCCTTCCACCAACACCTCCGCGGCGCGGCAGCGCGCATTGTAATTAGAAGATTGCGACATCCCGTAAGCTCCAGCGGTCCACACCGCCAGCACTTCTCCCGGCTGCACCTCGCCGCCCAGCGGCCAGTCGTGCAGAAAGCAGTCTCCCGTTTCACACACCGGACCGACAATATCAACGCGGTCGCTGGTGGCGTGACTCGATCCGTCCGTGCGGCACACCCGTGTGATCGGATGCGTGGCACCATACAGCGCCGGCCGTATTAAATCGTTCATGGCTGCGTCCACAACCACAAATTTCTTCCCGCGATTGGTCTTGCTACAAATCACGCGCGTCAACAGCACACCTGCCGCCGCGACGATCGAGCGTCCTGGCTCCAGCAGCACATGCAGCCCCAGCGGCTTCGCGGCCCGCGCAACCATCGCGGCATATTTCGTGCGCGTCGCAACTCTTTCGTCGGCGTACCGCACGCCCAGGCCGCCGCCAATATCCAGGTATTGCGGCATGATGCCAATGCGCTGCAGTTCCTTTATGTAGCTAGTCAAACGCCCGAACGCCGCGCGGAAAGGTTCGAGCGCCGCAATCTGCGAACCAATGTGCATGCTGATACCGCGCCAGCGAATGTGCCTGCTGTCTTTATGCGCAACATAAAGCCTTCGCGCGGCAGACCAGTCCAGCCCAAACTTATGCTTGTGCCGCCCCGTGGAAATGTGCGGATGCCCGCCCGCAGCCACATCGGGGTTCACGCGAATCGCCGCCGCAGGCGCGGGTATTCCGCGATTCCTCGTCCGGCTCGCCTCTTCCAGCAGCACTTCCAGCTCCGCTTCGGACTCCACATTGAACAGCAGAATGCCTCTCGCCGTACCCCTCTCGGCACCGCGGTATTGCAATGCTTCGCGAATCTCTTGGCGAGTCTTGCCCACGCCGGAAAAAACAATGCGTTTCCCGGCCACGCCGATTTGCCCGAGTCGATAAAGTTCGCCGCCGGAAACAATGTCGAAGCCGCTGCCCAGTTTTGTCAAATGTTTGAGAATCGCGAGATTGCCGTTGGATTTTACGGCGAAGCACAGCGTGTGTGGGACGCCCCGCAATCCCCCGTCGAGCTCGCGGTAGGCATCCGTAATCGCTGCGCCGCTGTACAGATACGCCGGCGTGCCGAAGGTTTCTGCCGCCTCCCAAAGCGGGACGTCCTCGCAATACAATTCGTCGCCGGAGCGTTCATCGGCTTGCTTATGGGTTCGCCAGCGGAAATGCGGCGTGAACTCCGATGGATCAACGTATGCCGGCGAGCGTGGCGCTGCGGCCGGGCGCGCACGTTTTTCGCCGCTCATTTTACTTTGACGATCACCAGGGTGCGATCATCGGACAGCGGGGCGCTGTTGGTGAAAAAGTCCACGTCCCGCAAGATGGCATCGGACAGTTCCGTGGCGTTCAATTCGTGGCGCGTCTCAATCAACAAGCGCAGCCGCTCGGTACCAAAAAATTGCCCTTCGGAATTGGACGCTTCCGCAATTCCGTCCGAATGAAACACAAGAATGTCGCCGGCGGCCAGCGTCACTCCCCATTCGTCGTAACTGGCTTCCTCAAAAATTCCCAACGGAAATCCCGTCAGCTCGATCTTTCCGCAGCGCCCATCCTTGTACAGCAGCGGCTGCGACTGCCCGGCGTTGGCCACCCGCAATTTCTGCCGTCCCTTCTGCCAGGTGGCGAAACACGCGGTCATGAAGCGCCCTTCGATGCGCTGTTCGCCCACCACATGATTCATCTCGCGCAGCAGGTCCGCGGGCTGCAACTTTTGCGGAGCCAGGCTGCGCATAATCCCGATGGCCACCGCCCCGTACAGCGCCGCCGCCGTGCCCTTGCCGCTGACATCGCCCAGCGCAATCCCCAGCTGCTGCGGTCCGTAACGCAGAAATTCGTACAGGTCGCCGCACACTTCACGCGCTGAAAGATATCGCGCCGCGAT
>DATFYV010000247.1:0-3674 GCA_035314845.1 Candidatus Acidiferrum sp. | reverse complement strand
GCCCCAGTTACCGCCCTTGCTAATCCGCGGCTACCAGCGCCACCGCCGAGGTCGCCGCGCGTGCTCCAGTCTGGATTCCCCAGCGTTTCAGCCACAAAAACAGAATCAGCAAGCCCCACAGGTGGTATCCCAGATTCGCCTGCCGGTTCAAGTGGCGCTGCAAGATCTCCTCGACGGCCGCGGCGTCGAACAGCCCGCCATGCGCTTTGGTGCCTTCGCGCAGCGTTTCCACCAACAACTCCCGCAACGGGCCGCGCAGCCATTCGTGGGCGGGAATATCGAATCCCGACTTCTTGCCTTCCAGAATGGTCGCCGGCAGCTTGTCCCGCCGCAGTTCCCGCAACACCAGCTTCTGCCGCGATCCGGAAATCTTCAGTTGCGTGGGCAGCGTGGCGGCGAATTCCACGATGCGGTGGTCCAGAAACGGCGGTCGCACTTCCACCGCGTGGGCCATGCTCATGCGGTCGCTCTTTACCAGGATATCGTCCGCCAGGTAATACTTCTGGTCGAACCACTGTAGCGGCGCGAGGCTGTCGCCATTCTTAGGGAAGCCGTCCATTTGGTTGACGAGGTCCGCGAAAGTAGTGGGCAACGGCGTTTTGAGCAGCGCCTGTTTGGCGTCTCCGAAGAACATGCCATTCCAGAATACGTGCGCCTGGCTGGGGGAAAGCAGGCAGCCCTCCAGAAAGCGTTTGGCTTTGTACTCGAAGCTGATCTTTTCATCGGAAACGGGCAAGCGCCGCGCCGCCGCCAGAGCCAAGCGCAGCACCGAGCGCGGCGCGCGGCGCACCCGTGCGGCGAGCAAATCCGCGCGATAGGTCAGGTACCCGGCAAACAGTTCATCCCCGCCTTCTCCGCTCAGCGCCACGGTGGTGCTGCGCTTGCATAACTTTGACAAAAACCACACCGGCAGGGAGCCCGCGTCCGCACTCGGCTCATCCGAGTAGTAGGCAAACTCCTCGATGGCCCCTTGTAAATCCAACTCGGTGGATAAATCCAGTTCCGTATGCTCCGTGCCGTATTCCTTCACCGCCCGCCCGACCAGCTCGCTCTCGTCGCACGTTCGCCCGTGATAGGTAATCGAAAATGTCTTCAGCCGCGCGGATGTCGCTCGCGACGCATAATGCAAGATGGTCGTGGAATCCATCCCTCCGCTCAGCCAAATCCCCAGCGGCACATCGGAAAGCAAATGCTCACGCACCGATTGCTGCAGCAGGCCGTCTAGCTCTTCCTTGGCCTCCTCCATGGTCCAGTCGGCAGGTTCGCCGAAGGGCAACTTCCAGTACGCCTCAGTCGTGACTCGCCCGTCGCGCCACTCCAGCCAGTTTCCCGGCGGCAATTTCTCGATGCCCTCTACCAGAGTCCATGGGCAGGGCACATAATTCAGGGACAAATAACAGTCCAGACCCTCCAGACTGATGCGCCGCTCAATTTGCGGATGCACGAAGATGGCTTTCAGCTCGGAGCCAAAAAATAACTCTTCGCCCTGCCGCGCAATGTACAGCGGTTTAATGCCCAGGCGGTCGCGCGCCAGCACCAGCCGCCGATCCGACTCCTTCCACAGCGCCACCGCGAACATGCCGCGCAACTTGGCAAAGCAATCGGTGTCCCACTGTACGAATGCCCGTAATACGGTCTCGGTATCGGAGTGGGAGTGGAATTTGTGGCCGAGGCTTTCCAGCTCCGCGCGCACTTCCAAGTGATTGTAAATTTCGCCGTTAAACGCGATGCCGTAATCGCCGTCATCGGTCAAGATCGGCTGGTCCCCGCCCGCGAGGTCGATGATTTTCAGGCGGGTGGCCGCGCAGGAGAACATCGCGGCGCAGTGCACGCCCTGTTGGTCCGGCCCACGATGAATCAGCGTCGTGGCCGCCTCGCGGATTCGCTCCACGGGCGGGTTCCAGTTTTTATGCGTAAATCCAGCAATTCCGCACAAATTGCAGTTCCTCGTGCTGTCGCTCGGAAACACGACGGCAGCTTCTGTTTATTTCCCAGACGCGCTTACGAAACACTGGGAGCCGTCACTCCGGACTCAGTGCAATTCGATGCGTGTTAAAGCTAATTTAGTTACCTACGCCAGAATATGACGGAAATCACAAATGTCAAAACATCCGGGATTTGTGCGGCACATCCCCCATTTTGCCGAGTATAGTACACCGCCGCACGCCAGCAGCAATTTTTCGCAAGAAGCGTTATTGCGCCATCCCTGGAATGGTACGCGCGAGGTTTTGCAGTAGCGCGCTCAATCCATTCCACAGAATCTGGACTCCAATGCACACCAGCAGAAACGACGACAGCCGCATCATGATGGTCATCCCATTTTCGCCAAGGATCGCCGCCAGGCGGTCGGCGAATCCGTAACTCAGGAACACCGTCAGCGCCACCAAAGCCGAACCCACCACCGCGGCCACAATCGACACCAGGTTGACCCCGAAATGCCGCGGACCATTAGCGTTAGCCCCCAGCGTAATGGCAATAGCGATGGATCCGGGCCCTACGGTCAGCGGCAGCGTTAAGGGATAAAACGCATTGCGAAACACATCCAGTGGGTTGACGCTCTTCTGCACCTGTCCTTGGCGCTCCTGCTCGTCTTTTTTGCTGAGCAGCGTCCATCCGGTGGAAATCACGACCAGCCCGCCGCCCACCTGGACCACGGGGATGGAAATCCCAAAAAAGGCCAAAATGTGCGAGCCAATCAGGAAGGAGGCCACCAAAAGAAAGAAACAATTGAAGGCCACCTTGCGTGCCAAGATGCGCCGGGTTGGGGCTGCGTATTCGCGCGTCAAAGACAAAAATATCGGACTGCTCCCCAGCGGGTTCACGATGGGGAACAGGGCGCTCACAATCAGCACGATACTTTTAGCCAGTTCAATCACAGTTCTTCCACCCTACGGACAACCGTGCAGCCCGTCAATCTCGCTCTACCCTGGGAACGTCTACCGATTTCCATCCGCCAGTTTTGGCGGGATGAATCTCCCGCTTGGCGAATTTGTTTTATTTCGACGCCGCTCCCAGCCCCCAGTCCTATCAGCCATCCTTAGCCGCCACCCCTAGCCGCCACCACCATCTTCGCCGTGGTCACCGCCTGCCCCACATGCCTTCCAGTGTGCTCCGCCACGTGCACCAGCAGCCCTCCCAAACTGGTCGGCAGCCGCCGCCGCCCCACAAACCGCGCCCCCTCCAAATCCAGCACACAAAGCGCCCGAACCCGTCGCATCCCCTCGGCCATAGCCCGTTCAAACTCAGCAATTGTCTCGCCGCTGCCCGCCGCCGCGGTCATCTCGCCAGCCATCCGTTCCATCTGCCCAGCATCGAGCTCTCGCCCCTCCGCATACGTCAGCAACCGATCCAAACTCCCCGCCGCATGCCGCAAGTGAAACCCCACCGGGGCCAACCCCGCCAGCCGCGCCTCCATCTCGCCATCCGACAGCCCCTCGCACCACTTCCGCACATCCTCCATAGCCAACTCCAAGGCATGCACCACCGCCCGCCCCACCGCCGGCACTTCTCGCAATGTCCCGCGCAACCACGGTTCCACCCCACCCATCCCGGCTTCCGTACTCATAGCACCAGTCCTCCGATTAAACTCCCCTTGACAATTTAGATATCATCGTGTACACTTGCTCTTGTGTAGAACTATCTCCGCGCTCTGTGCAAGCGCCTGTAGCGCAGGG
>DATFYV010000246.1:0-3570 GCA_035314845.1 Candidatus Acidiferrum sp. | reverse complement strand
CCGGTCGAAAGTCCCACCAGCCACAAACTAAACGACGCCCCCGCAAAAAAGTTCTTGGTCACTCCGCGTACTAAATTTCCGGCTCCCGCATGCCAGCGCACCGCCAGGAAATCCCGCGCCACCGCCACTCCCGAACGAAATCCCGCCATCTTCACAATCTTCCCTAGCTTCATGTCATCGACCACTTCCATCGCCAGCCGGCGGTGCGTCCCCGCAGCCTCGTAAGCTGATCGCTTGAGCATCTGAAATGCGCCGACACCCACATACGCCGGTGAATGCGGGTTGCTCACCCCATGCGGATCGGTGGCCATATGAAACCACAAGCCAAAAAAAGTGATCAGCACTTTTTCCCAGAAACCCACCATCTCGATGTCGCAAAAAAGCGTGAGGTGCTGCAACTTCTTGTCCCGCGCAATCGTCACCGATCGCCGCAGAACATCACTGGCAAAGCGCACATCCGCATCCGTAAACACCAGCCATTCTCCGCTGGACGCCTCATACGCCCGTTGCAAAGCGTGCGGCTTCCCCAGCCATCCCGCGGGAAGCTCCGCCACATGCACCACGCGAAAACGCGAATGCGCCGCCGCGAACTCGTCCAGAATGCGCGCCGTGGCATCCGTCGAGCGGTCGTCCACGGCAATAATCTCGAGATGGGGATAGTCAATCGCGGCGAAACTCGCCAGCGCCGCCGGCAGCTTTTCTTCTTCATCCCGCGCCGCAAAGAGCAGCGAAATGCGCGGACACTGCGCATCCCCCGCGCAAACAAAATCCTTCACCCACGGCAGCCGCACCGCGCCGTAAGCCACGCGCAACCCATAAATAACCCAGAAAACCGCGACGAAGCAGAAGATCGATAGCTCCGTGAAATAGAGGAACTGATGCATGGGATTGGTGTGCCGGCGAGCCTCAGGTTATCCTAGCACGGCATGCTGAAGAGCCTGGCGATCGTCGGCGCGGGACGTGTGGGCCGCGCACTGGGCAAGCGTTTACGCGAGCAAGGCTGGCGCATCGGCGCGGTGGTCACGCGCAGCCAGAACGGCGCCCGCAACGCCGTGCGCTTCATCGGCGGAGGTAGAGCCTGCGCGGCAATTTCTCGCGAGGTGCTCGCCGCGCGCATAATCATTATTGCTACGCCGGACGATGAAATTGCCGCGGCAGCTCGCCAGATCGCGGAGCTATTCGAAGCCGTCGGCAACAGTGCACTGCATGGGAAAATTGTTCTTCACACCAGCGGCGCTTTAGATGCCACTATATTAAAATCCTTGCAGCAGCATGGCGCCGCCGTTGGCTCCATGCATCCGCTGCAAACCTTCAGCGGCGTCGGCGTTCCGCCGCTCGAAGGCAAGTATTTCGCTATCGAGGGCGATCCGGTGGCGTTGCGCGCGACGCGCACCATCGTGCGGGCTCTCGGCGGAAAGGCCGTGAACATCGGCGCTGGAAGAAAGTCTTTATACCACGCGGCTGCGGCACTGGCCGCTGGTCATGTGCTCGCCGTCGAAGAAGCTGCCACGCGCATGCTCATGTCCGCGGGCATGCCGCGCCAGCAAGCGGTACGTGCGCTGTTGAGCTTGACCCGCCAGGTGCTCGACAATTTCGAACGCCTCGGCTCTCGAGCTGCGTGGACCGGCCCGCTGGCCCGCGGCGATTACCGGGTGATCGCCGCGCATGAACAGGCGTTGAGCGAACTGCCCGCGGAATACACCACCGCGTACGAAGCCCTCAACCGCCTGGCCGCACGCGTTTTGGCCACCAACACGCGGTCAACGCTGGCGCATCTGGATAAACTCGCGGCGTCGGATTCGTAAAAGTTTATGAACATAGGAAGCTCTGGAGACCAAGCGTGACTCAAGCAAGTGTCAAGCAACTGCACGTAGCCATCGCCAGCACCAAGCTCGCCAACGGCCTGCAGGTCGTTATCGCGCCTGATTCCATCGCGCCGGTAGTCACCGTCGGCATCTACTACAAGATCGGCTTTCGCCTTGAACCGCAGGGCCGCAGCGGTTTCGCCCACCTCTTCGAGCACATGATGTTTCAAGGCTCCGCCAACGCCCCTAAAATGCAACACATCAAGCTCATCAACTCCAGCGGCGGCGTGCTGAACGGCTCCACCAGCTATGACGTCACCAATTATTACGAGGCCGTCCCCTCCAATGCGCTGGAACGCGTCCTCTGGCTCGAAGCCGACCGCATGCGCGCCCTGAAAGTCGACGACGAAAATCTCAAAAATCAGCGCGATGTCGTGAAAGAAGAAGTCCGCGTCAATGTAATGAACCAGCCGTACGGCGGCTTCCCGTGGCTCGATATGCCTCCAGTGGCCTTTCGCAATTGGGCTAACGCTCACAATTTCTACGGCGATTTCCAGGATCTCGACGCCGCCAATCTGATCGACGTGCAGCAGTTCTTCAAAACCTACTATCTGCCCAACAACGCCGTCCTCCTCATTCTTGGCGACGTCAAAGCCGAAGAGGGAATCGCCCTCGCTAAAAAATATTTCGCCGACATTCCCGCTGGCCCGCCCCCGCCCTTTGCCGATCCCAGCGAACCCGAGCAAAAGGAAGAGCGCCGCGGTCACGTGGAAGAAAAATTCGGCACCCTCCCGGCCATGGCCATCGGCTACGTCATGCCCAAGCGCCGCACTAAGGATTGGTACGCCATGGCCCTGCTCGATCAAGCCCTGCACGGCGGCCGCGCCGGCCGCATCTATCGCGACCTCGTTCTCGAAAAACAAGTTGCGGTCGAAGCCGACGGCGGCATCGACGACCTCTTCGGTTACAACGGGCCCACGCAACTCACCACCCGCATCATGCACAAGCCGGAAATTTCCAGCGATGCCACCCTCTCCGCCTTCGAAGCCGTCATTCACGAAGTTCAGGAGCACGGCATCAGCGAAGACGAACTAAATCAGCTCAAGGTGAAGTGGCGCTCCGACTATTACGCCACGCTTGAAGGCGGGCGCGGCGGCTACATGCCCAAATACGGCTTGATGCACCTGCTCGCCTGCTTCACGCTCTTCGACATTGAGCCGCAACTGGTCAACACCATCCTCGAGGGCTTCCTGGCCGTCACCCGCGAAGACGTGCAAGCCGCCGCCAAAAAATATCTGCGCACCTCGCAACGCGCCATCGTCTTCCGCACGCCCGTCGTCACTGCCGATAAGAGCGGCGCAAAGGAGGCTGCATAATGGCCTTCTTTTCCACTGCCCTCGCCGTCGGCGTTCCTGATCTCGCGCCCGAGCGCCCCGTCACTTGGCCCAAGCGCACGCGCGCGAAACTCGCTAATGGTCTCGAAATCGTGCTCGCCGAAGCCCATTCCATCCCCAAGTTCCACGGCGAACTCGTCTTCCGCTCCGGCAACGCTGCCGCTCTGCATCGCGCGCCAGGTCTTGCGGAAATCACCGCATCCGTCGTCCGCACCGGCACCAGTAAACGCGCCAGCCGCCAAATCGAGGAAGACCTGCGCCGCATCGGCGCCGATCTTTCCTCCAGCGCTGGAGCCGACAGCAGCGCCATCGCTTTCGCAGGCCTATCGGAATTTTCCGAACCGCTCCTAAGCGCGGTGAACGAATTAGCT
>DATFYV010000245.1:0-18380 GCA_035314845.1 Candidatus Acidiferrum sp. | reverse complement strand
TTCCAATCTGGTGGACATTTCGGAGATTAACGCGGGACATGGAAGTTTGACGGTCACCACCACCAGTGGCACCCCACTGGTGGTGGCCAAGCAAAGTTTTGCGCTCAGCACGCAAGCCAGCGCCAACGGCTTGCAGGACGTCTACTCTCAGGGCGGGAATATAACTTCCGCCATCGCCTCTGGGCAATTGGCCGGCGAAATCCAGATCCGCGATCAGGAAATTCCTTCCATTCAGAATTCGCTCGATACCCTGGCGTTTAGCCTCGCGAATGCCGTGAACACGCAAAGTGCCGCCGGCACGGACCTGAACGGTAACGCCGGCGGAAATTTCTTCGTCCCGCCCGCGGCACAAGCGGGCGCCGCCTCATCACTGGCTGTGGCCATCACCGATCCGGCCAAGATCGCCGCCGGCCAGGACGGCTCCCCGGGCGATAACGCTAATGCCAACGCCTTGCTGGCGTTACAAAATCAAAATATCGTCGGCGGCCAAACTCCCTTGACCTACTATTCGAACACCATCTACAAAATCGGCAACGACCTGGCTTCCGCGCAGGCCAACGAACAGTCCGGCAGCACCGTTCTGCAACAACTCCAGAATCTGCAAGGCGGAGTTTCCGGCGTGGATATCAATGAGGAAGCCGCCAATCTCATCCGTTACCAGACCGCCTACGAGGCTTCCGCGCGAGTCTCGGCGGTGATCGATAGTTTGTTGCAAACCACCATCAACACCTTTACGCCATAGGGAAGGCGGCATAGCCATGCCCATACGACTTGATCCCAATCTTTTGCCCAGTCTGTTGACCTCCATTCAGCAGACCTTGCAGAACGAGACCACCGCTTCCCAGGAGCTGGCCACCGGGCGCAGCGTCAGTCAGCTCTCGGACAATCCCGCCGCGGCTGCCGCGCTGGTCTCCAACTTCAATCAATCGTCCGCCGACGATCAGTACATCCAAAATGCCGCCACGCTTCAGGCTCGCTTTCAGACCGCGGACGCTTCGCTAAGCAACGTGGTCACCGTGCTGACCCGTGCGATCACCCTCGGTACGGAAGGCGCGAATGGCACGCTGAATGCCGGCGACCGGCAAGCTATCGCCGGAGAGGTGAAGGGACTTATTTCCCAGAGCCTCGGCCTGGCCAACACCACCTATCAAGGTGCCTATCTTTTTGCTGGCACGGCGGTCAATACCCAACCCTTCGTACAGGATCCGGTGACCGGAGTGGTGACCTACACCGGAAACGCCACTACCACCTCCGTGCAAATCGAGAACGGCACGCAACTCGGGGAAAATGTCCCCGGATCGCAATTGTTTCAGAATGCGTCGGGCGGTGTATTCACCTCGCTGCAGGATCTATACACTTCGTTGCAGTCCGGCAATGGGATTGGAGCGGCGGTGACAGAAGTGCAGAGCGCGCTGACACAACTCTCCACCAACCGCGTATTTTATGGCAATGCCCTCAATCAGATCAGTCTCAGCGACAACTTCCTAAGTCAGGATAAGTTGGATTTGAGTTCGCAGGAAAACACCCTGGTGGGAGCGAACCCGGCAGCGGCCGCCTCAGAGTTTTCCCAAGCGCAAACCGCCAACCAGGAGTTACTCGCAGCCACCGCAAAGGTGCTGAACTTGCCGACCCTGTTCACGTACCTGCCCGTCTAATCGCGGCGGCCCGCGAATCCCGCGCCACGCGCTCATCACATCTCTGGTCCACACGTTTGCTGTGCTGTCGCTGCCCACTGGCGGACGGCGGAGAACTGCGCGCGGCGGGCTTCTAATTGCGAGCGCTGCGCGAGCAACATCAGGCGCACGCGACGCAGTGTGATGGCCAGTTTTTCCAGGAGCGATTTGTAAAGATCCAGTTCGGCGGTGAGCTCCGGGTGCGTGCGGCGCAACTCTGGGGCCCGGGCCCACACGGGCGCCACTTCCGCGAGCAGCGCGGAGAGCCCCCGTACCTGCTGGACGCCGAAAATTGTTTCCCCGCGCAGTGCGCCGTTGGCATCCTCCAAGAGTGCGGCGAGGCGGGCGCTGGCTTGTGCCAGGATTTGGCGCGGTGCGTCGCTCATCTCGCCTCCCTTCATCAGGCCGTCCATCCGCCGCTCCTCGAATTTTCCGAGCCTTCCGTGGGGAGCGCAGCGGCTTGCGAAAGAGCTGCCTGCGCATTGGAGGAGGCACGGAGACGATCCGCGGGCTCGGATGGGGCCACACTGCGTTCGACCTGAACCCAGGCGGCGCGGAGTCGGGCGAACTTTGCAATCAGGTCCAGAAGCTTCTCGCGGGAACTGGCGATGCTCGCTTGCGTAATTGAGGCGCGCATCACGTTATAGAAGTCATTAAGATTCCGCGCGGCTTCACCGCCGCGCTCAAAATTTAGGACTCCCTGCAATTCTCCAATGACCAGGAGCGCGTGATTGGTGGCGGTGATACGGGTCTCGATCTGCCCCGCGTCAATAGCCTCCGCCGCGCGATGGAAATCGCGCAGTATCGTGTCGTACAAGGCGACCACCTGACCGACCGCGGAAGCTCCCACGGCCGCGCAGTGGTGATACGTAAACGCCGCATCGCGGGAACTCATGCGATCCCCGAAATTTCTTGTGTCAGCTGGTTCTCCAGCAGCGGCAGTTCCTGGAGCGTGATGTTGACTTGGGAATAGGTATCCGTCAGGGTTTTCTCCTGGACGGCCAGCGAGGCCTGAAGGTCGGTGACCCGTTGGCCGAGGGCCTGCGCCGCGCCGCTGATGCTTTGCGAGTCGGTGGTGAGAATGCCGTTGCCGGGCGCCGACAGGTTGTTGATCACACTCGAGAGGTTCTGCGCGAAGCCCGTGGTGCTGTTCTGCAAGAGATTCTGCACCGCGGAGAAGTTGGTGGCGAGGGCCGTCGACAGCGCGCTACTATCCACCGAAAGGGTTCCATCATTGTTGGTGTTCACCCCGATGCTCGCCAGATTGACGAGGCCATTATTTCCCGTAACCGAATAGGAAGCGGCCCCCAGAAGCAGACTCTGAGCCCCTTGCAGCGTCCCATCCCCCGCGAGAGCCGCTGATGCCGTGCCGTCGGATCCTACTTTGAATTGACCGTTCACTTCGCTCAGTACGGTGTTATACGCGGTGACGAAATTCTTGACCGCCGTGCTGGCCTGGGTGGTATCTGGCGCTACGGTCAAGCTAATGGGGGTATCCACACCGTTGACCAGGGTTGGCGCGGCAAGATTGAGGGTGACGCCATTGATGGCGCCACTTACGGTGTTCGTGGCGCTGCTGACGGGCACGCCGTCAACGGTCAAGGAAGCATTCAGTCCCGCCGCGGCCTGATGGAAATTCAGCGCGGTATTCCCGGTACTTGCGAGATGCAGGCTTCCGGTAGTGGCGATGACGCCGGGGAGCCCGGAAGTCGTGCTAACGAGGGCCAGGCGAGAACCGTTTGCGTCGGTGATCACGCTCGCTTGCACCGCGGTTGTTTGCAGGTTTATAGCGGCGGCGATTTGCTCCAGGGTGTTATCGGTTGCACTGGTTGTGACCGAAGCGACAGGAACGATGCTGGAGCCCACGGTGATGGCAATGGTGTCGCCGGTGGCCAGGGGCGTGCTGCTAGTAGGGGCTTGGTCGCTATAATACGAAGAGGTGGTGGCGAGGTTGGCGACTGAGATGGTATGCGCGCCCGCCGAGGCCGTGCCCGCGGCGTTAGCCGTAAGCGCATTCGGATTGGAGGAAGTGGCAACCTCGGAGTTGAGTGCGCCAAGGGGATCGTTCAAGGCGGCTGCCGCGTTCTGCAAGCTGGCGAGTTCCGAGTTGATCGTGGCAATTTCGCCGATTTGCGTGCCCAGGGTGGTTTGCTGGGTCTGCAAGGCAGTGATGGCGGCGGTTTGGCTGGCCAGTGCTAACTGCACGAATTGCTGGACGTTAATGCCTTGGCCAAGCCCCGTGCCGCTGGTGCTACTACCGGATCCGGTGGTGCCTAATGAGCCGTCAAGGGACGACAGTGGACTAACTGACGTAGACATAAAATGGCCTCCTCAGGCCCTGGTATCAACATACGAAGCAGCTTTGGGCTGTTCCGCCCTTAGATATTCCTGAATGCCCCGACCGACTCAGCGCGGTGGTGGCGAGGGGCTCTGCTGGCGTCGGTTAATCCATTCCGAGTGCATCAAAGCGGTTTAGGCGGAATCCCCGAAGGAATCCCGCCCGCCGCCTCTTTTCTTCTTCCCTAGCTTCTTATTGCAGCAGCTTCAGGATGCTTTGCTGCGCCGAGTTGGCCTGCGCCAGGGCCGAGATGCCGGACTGGTTCAGGATGGAGTACTCGGACAGGTTGGTCACTTGCTGCGGAATGTTCGCAGCGGTGATTTGGTTTTCCGCAGAGGTTAGGTTCTGTACCTGGACGCTCTCCACGTTGCTGGCGGCTTGCAGCCGGTTGATGACCGCGCCGAGGTTGCCGCGGTCGGCGGCGATGGTCGCGATCGCGGTGTTGATGGCTCCGAGTGCGGCTTGCGCATCCGTAGCGGTGGATAGGTCCGTGCCGGCCGCGCCGGTCGCCAAGAGTCCCGTTCCCGCGACGTTAGCGCCGAGTAGCGCCAATCCCGCGCTGGTCGTGGACAGAACAACGTTTCCGGAAGCATCTGAGCCGTTGCCGCTGACGCCCAGAGCGAGGCCCGCAGCCGTTGCCGAGAAGGTGGTTGACAAACCATTGCTCACAGCCGTGGCATCCGGGTTCGCGTTTCCGCCAGCCTGAAATACCGTGCCCGAGCCTGCTCCGCCGTTGACGGCCGCGACCAGGTTGGCCAGGGTATTCGTGATTTGCGTCTGCGCGCTGTCGTTGGTGTTCGAATCGATCAGCACCTTTACCGCACCCGCAGTGGCGCCGACTTGTGCCGTTGCTCCCGTGGTATTGGCGGCGGCTAACGTGCTCGGGGCCGCTGTTCCTGCGTTGCTGGCGGCGACAAACGTGTATACCGTGTTGCCGACGGTGACTGTATCGTTCGCGGCGATGGCGCCGGAGGCGGAAAGTGTTCCGGACTGTCCCGCGGCTTGCAGCAGCGAAGCTGAAGTCAGGTTGATCTGATTGGCGGAAATGGTGGTGTTGTTGGTTCCGTCACTCAGAAAGATGCTCGCAGGCGCGCTGTTGAATACCGCGCTGCCGTTGAAGCTGGTGGTGCTGCCAATGCTGTCAATTTCTGACTGGATCTGGGAATACTCGGCCTGTAGCGCGCCCCTCTGGCTGGTGCCTACCGTGCCCGTAGCGGACTCGGTCGCCAGCGTAACCGCGCGGTTCAGCAACGTAGTCACCTGTGCCAGCGCGCCGTCCGCCACTTGCAGCGAGCCGACGCCGGTGTTGGCGTTTGCGGAAGACTGCGTCAAAGCCGTGACATTGGCTGCCAGGCCGTTGGCGATGGCCAGACCCGCCGCGTCATCCGCGCCGGAATTGATGCGCGAACCCGAGGAGAGTTGGAACAGCGTCTTTTGCAGGTTGTTTTGCGTGATATTCAACTGGTTCTGTGCTTCCAATGCGGTGATGTTATTGAGAAGACTTATGGCCATTGCGTGAAGCTCCTTGTTCTTGTGCGATTTTTTTGGCGTTCCGGGAGCCTAAGGTGCGCGGGGCCTAAACCCTTGCCCCAGGTAGCTCGCACTCGCTGCGGAACAACCAACGTGCTCACTATGTTTATCGGCGCTAGCGGGAAAGGCTTTAGGGCCAATGCGTACAGGTGGCCGACCGGGCATGCAGGGCAGGTCGTCCCAAATCCGTTGCCGCCTGCGGAAGTCTGCAGCCGTCGCGCGGCGCGTTCCGTTCGGTCAATGCTGGCTCGCGTGCAGGGTGCCCATGCGCGCTTCTGGCCGCGACGGATTCTGCATCCACTCATATTCCGTGCGCTGCCGCGCGATAATTATCTGGGCGGCTTCATATAAATTCGAAGCCACGGGGAACGGCGTCTGGCCGGGCTTGTGGTTCTCCAGAAAAGCGTCCCGTCGCACCAGCGTCGATGGGCAGCCCGCCTTAGCCGCGGCCTCAATATCTTCCGGGGAGTCGCCGACGAAGAAGGTATCTTGCGGGACAAAACCATAGTCCAGCTGTGCGCGTTGAATTAAGCCCGGCTGGGGCTTCCGGCAGTTGCACCGGTCCTCCGCGACGTGCACGCAGTAATACACTTGCGTGATGTTCCCCCCCGCCAGCGCCACCTGCAACATGAATCGGTGGGTGATCAGATCTAGATCCGACACCGAAAGCAGTTTTTTACCCACGCACGCCTGGTTCGAGATCACCAGCGCACCGTACCCGTTCTCCATCAACAGGCGCAGTGCTTCCAGGGTTCGCGGAAGGAATTCAAACTGCTGCCACTCCGTGACATAGCCGCCGAGCACCCGGCGATTAATTACTCCATCGCGATCCAGCAAAACGAAGTGTTGCTGTTGCTTGCTCATGGTAATTCCGTCCCTTTCGTCAGCGTCCAGCTGCCTCGCAGGACTGCTCGCCGCCGCAGAGAACGCCGCGGGCACCTTGCTGGCAGCTACTACACCCCGAATCGTTGCTTTCGCTTCGAAGTTGCCTTCCGCGCCTCGCCATCGTGCTGCTTGCGTCGGCCAATCCCGAAATGAATTTTCACTTGGACCGATTTGGCGTGCCGCTCGTCGTCCCCGGCTCCAATACCGCACAACCCCGTTCTAATTTCGACCTAACTGCCCGCGATTCCTATTTCCACTGCTACAGCTGACGACAGTGGCCGTGGAAAATCAAAGTTGGTGCACATTGCTGGCCAATGAGAGTGCTCCAATCGCGTGCAATCGGTTGCTCAACTGCTCTAAACATTTGCCGATAGCAGCTACGGAGGGTTGTGGCCACTTCTTTTGGAAAGGCCGGCGCGCGATGATCCAGCTTACGAGGCTCAATAATCAGCCCTTGGTCGTCAATTCCGACCTCATCAAGTTTCTTGAACAGTCTCCGGACACCGTACTGACCCTCGTTACCGGAGAAAAGATCATCGTGCGCGAGACGCCCGGCGAAGTGCTCACGAAAGTCATCGCCTTTCGCCAATCCATCCTTAGTGGCCTTGCGGGCGACCCGCGTTACACCGGCGCGAGCGCCAACGCGCCGCTGTTAACTGGTCAAGCAGAAGGAAAAACTTGAAGCCCACTTCCGTGGACAAGAGCAGCCTGGCGGGTATCGCTATCGCTGTTGGCGGCATCCTCGTTGGCTTGGTCCTCGAGGGCGGCAAGGTCACGCAGTTATTGCAGCCGACCGCCGCCTTGATCGTCTTCGGCGGCACCATTGGCGCGGTCATGCTGCAGTTTCCCTTGCGCGTCATCCTCGCCGCCATTCGCCGCCTGGGCCAGGTCTTCTTCGAAAACCCCCGGAACCCCGGCGACCTCATTGCGGAAATCACCCGCTACGCCCACAAGGCCCGCAAAGAAGGCATCGTCTCTCTCGACGCCGACCTCAAGGAAATCCATGATCCCTTCTTGAAAAAGACGCTCATGCTAGCCGTCGATGGCACCGAGCCCCAGGAAATTCGCAACATGATGCAACTCGAGCTGGACAATCAGGCCGACCATCACGAAAACATTCCGCTCGTGTTTGAATCCGCTGGCGGCTTCTCGCCCACCATTGGCATCATCGGCGCCATCCTCGGATTGATCCAGGTCATGCAGCACCTCGACGACATCGGAGAAGTCGGCCGCGGCATCGCCGTGGCCTTCGTAGCCACCATTTACGGCGTGGGCGCCGCCAATCTTTTCTTTCTGCCCGTCGCCGGCAAAATCAAAATCCGTATGCGTCAAGAGCAGACCCTGCGCGAGATGATGCTCGAGGGCGTCATCTCCATCCTCGAAGGCATGAATCCCCGCATGATCGAAAATAAGCTCGCCGGTTTCTTCGTCGAAGCCAATGAAAACGCCAATAAGCGGATCGCTTCGTGAGACGCCGCCGTAAACCCGCGCAGCACGTCAATCACGAGCGTTGGCTGGTGTCCTACGCCGACTTCGTAACCCTGCTCTTCGCTTTTTTTGTGGTGCTCTATGCCTCCTCGCAGGTCGATAAGCGCAAGGTCGGCAATCTCGCCCTGGCCATCCAGGTGGCCTTCCAGCAGCTCGGCGTTTTTGACACTTCTAATACCAAGATTCCGCTAAGCGACTCCGAAGCCGTGCCTTTTTCCCAGGTCCAGGTCGTCGAAAACGCCGAGCGCACTGGCGACTTTCGGCGCTTCGTGCAGCCCATGAAGGGTTTCCTGGTCACCACTTCCCCCGCGCCGCCGCTTCACGACGTGCAAGCCGATTTAATGAAGGCCCTCGCTCCGGAAATCAAGAAGCACGTGGTCTCGATTAGCACCCGTCCGGAAGGGCTCGTGGTCAGCCTGCAGGAAGTCGGCTTTTACGAAAGCGGCTCCGCAACCATCCGCCCTTCCGCCCGCGACGCCATTGATCGCCTTGCCGCGGTCCTAAACTCCCGCGGCGAATCCCTGCGTATCGAAGGCCACACCGACAACGTGCCCATCCACAATCAACGTTTCGACTCCAACTGGGAACTCTCCACCGCCCGCGCCACCGAACTCATCAAACTCTTCATCCTGCAATATAGTTTTGATGCCAGCCGCCTATCCGCCGCCGGCTTCGCCGAATACCATCCCGTGGTGCTCAACGACAGCGACGAAGATCGCGCCCGCAATCGCCGCGTGGACATCGTCATCCTTAATCCCGTCAAACCCTGACCTTGCTCCCTCCGCCCCGTACCATTTCGTAGTAGTGCTATTTCCGCAACAATCCTTCTTCCAAGATTGACACCCCTCGCCCCCTCGCCGCACACTGCTCCTACCCCTTCCAAATTTATCTGGGACTTCGTGTGACCCGATGCGCATTCTTGTCGCTGAAGATGACGCGCCCCTGGCCGATTTTCTGCACCAGCGGCTGCTGCAGGAGCAATTCGCCGTACAAATGGTTTCCACCGGGCTGGAGGCCCAGCGCATGGCTGCCGAACAGCCTTACGATGTCGTGCTCCTCGATCTCAGCCTGCCCGGTGCCACGGACCTCGACGTCCTGCGCGGCATTCGTTCCAAAAAGCCCGATCTCCCCGTGCTTATCGTTACTGCAGCGTCTCTCGTCGAAGAACGCGTCCGCGGCCTCGATGCGGGTGCCGACGATTACCTGGCCAAACCTTTCGCCTTCGCCGAACTCGCCGCGCGCATTCGCGCCGTCCTGCGCCGCGGTAACCGCACCGTCAGCGCCGTGCTCCGCGTCGATGACCTCGAACTCGACCGCGTCACCCATACGGTGCAGCGCCACGGCCGCGCCATCGAACTCAGCCCCAAGGAATTCGCACTGTTGGAATTTCTAATGCGCCACGCAGGCCAACCCGTAGCCCGCACCGCCATCGTCGAACAAGTTTGGAAACTACACTTCGACACCATGACCAACGTCGTAGACGTTTACATTAACTACCTGCGCCGCAAAATCGACTGCGGCTCCGACCGTCCCATAATCCGCACCGTCCGCGGCGTAGGCTACCAAATCGGCCTAACCCCCCGCGCCACTAACTATGCGCCTCCGCCGTTGTAGCCGCCGCCTTCTGAGGCGGGCGCTTTTCCGTCAATACCCGGCTGCGACCCAAAAAAAACGCAGGATCGGCGGTCAAGCAATCGCCAATCCTGCGTGTGCTCTGCTGTGCGCTCTTAAAATTTACTGCTTCGGTTGCGCCATCCCATTGGCCGCAGGCGTAACTTGCGAAACGCCCACGCCCGAACTAGCCGACCGCGCCCCAGGCTCCAGCGAAAGCAGCCCCTCGGTAGCCGAAGCCGCCACCAATCCACCATTGCGCCGTACGCGCACAACAGGGAAGTAGCTGTCCGCTAGCGGATCATTCAGCCGCTGCCACGACTTGCCCGCGTCAAACGACACCAGCAACCCGCGCTTCTGCAGCGAAACCACCATGGCATTCCCGCTGCCCGCTACGTCCTGGAACTGCAGTTCCCGCACGTCCGCGCGGTTCCAGTTTCGTCCCGCATCCTGCGAGACATACAATCCCATATTCGAAGTCAAATACAGGTTCGCATCATCCACATGATGCAATTTCAAGTTGCCCGCGGAAGCGAACGCCAATTCCTTGGCATTCCACGTCGTCCCGTTATCCGCCGAGTACAGCAAGTTCTTCTGCGATACCGCCCAAACCTGCGCGCCATCCGCGGAAACTTCCAGGGACTGTGCCGGCTGTTTCACGAACGTCTCGGTAGACGCGGACTTCCACGTCGCACCCTTGTCTTTCGACACCAGTACGCCGCCCGTCGTCGCTGCATACCAAGCGTCGTTGCCAAACGCCATGTCGTTCACGAGGAACGCCGCCAGTTGCGGAGCAGGCGTCTTCTTCTTCACCGGGGCCTTGGCCGCCGCCGTCTTCGTGCCTTTCCTGGCCGCCGCAGGCGCCGCAGCCGGTGCCGCCACCGCATCCGGCTCAAACAATCCTGCCTTCAGCCATTTCTTGCTCGTCTCGTCATACTTCATCCATCCGCCGTTGTTCAGCGAAGCCCACCAGCCCGTAGGCGCGGCGTACACGTGCCGCAAATCCGTGCGCTTCAATCCGGGGCCCAGCGGCGCCCACGTTGTGCCGCCATCCTTGGTCACCAAGAACGCGTCGGTGTCAAACGTCAGCACCACCAGGGCGCGTTGCGAATTTTCCTTGTCCATCGCCACATCCAAAATATGCTGGTGATGGAAACCCACGTTCGCCGAGGTAAACGTCGCACCGGCGTTCTCGCTGATCTGCACCCCTTCGCGTTCCGTGCCCAAAATCAACCGGTCCGGATTCTTCGGATCGATGAGAATCGCGTTGATGACCCAGTCGCCCGGAGTAATGCGCTTGAAATCCTTCTCGTTGGTGGTCTTCCACAATCCACTGGTCGTTCCCGCGTACAGTACGTTGGGATCCCGCGGATCCTGGCGGATCAGTTGCGTCCTGCGAAACACAAAGGGAATGCCTTGATACTTCGTCCATGTTTCCGCGCCGTTCACGCTGTGATAAATTCCCGAGCACGCTGTCGCGTGCACGTTCGTCGGATTGTTCGGGTCCACGATGATGCTCATCACGTCCGAGTCATCAATCATTCCCGCCTTGATGTTCGTCCAATTTTTTCCGCCGTCCACCGTCTTCCACGGCAAGTGATAGGTTCCGGCGTAAATAGTGTTGTCGTCGTGCGGATCGAACGCCACCGAGTCGAAATTCCGCAAATCGTCGTGATGCTCAGGAGTAATCCGCGTCCAGGTTACGCCGTTGTCCACCGAGCGATACACGCCCGTCAGCGAGCCCGCCAGAAAAACTTCCGGATGCGTCGGCGACTGCGCCAAAGCGCGCACCGTCTCATGCGGCAATCCCGTAATATTCCACGTCCGCCCCGAATCCGTGCTCAAATACACGCCGCCGCCGCCCGAATACAGAGTCCACGTGCTCGCGTACAACCGGTTGGAATCTCGCGAGTCCACCAAAATGTGCGTAACCACATCATCCTGGCCAGTTCCAATTCGGCTCAACAGTTGCCAGTGTCCGCCCTCGTCCGTGGACACGAACACGTGCCCATCCGACGTCCCCAGGTAAATCTTCTTCACGTCGTGGGGATCGGCCTCCAGCGTAATCACCGTTCCGCCCGCAGGTCCAACCTGCCGCCAAGTCTGCGCCGGCACCGTCGCCGCCGCCGCAAGCACCGCCGTCACTCCCGCAAGCCATTTAGCCTTCATAGCGCTTTATTCTCCCAGAGGGCATGGGTGCCCACAAGCCAGTACTGTAAAGAAACGCATAATAATAAGCGCCTGCTCCGAAGGACAGATTAAGGGCTAGGTAGCGTATGATGCAGCATCGGCCCCCGCAGGTGGGCCGGTGGCGGCCTACTTCTAGCTTTCTCGCGTGTTTTGACGTAAATCGCGGCAATTACCCTAATAGCGAGCCAACGGCCGGCCCAAGTCCCCACCCTGTCCCATAGGACAACTTTTTTCTCATGGTCGGGTTCTATCCTCTGGGAGATAATGTTTGTACTGCTCCCCGCGATTTCGCACGTCTTTTAGATCGAGTTTAGGGGTACAAGACATGTTGAAGACCATGCTTACCGGTAGTGGCCGACTTTTTCTGTCGCTGAGCCTGATCGGTCTTCTGTTCGCATCTGCGGTGCCCAAGGCGCTTGCGCAAGATCCACAAGGCAACCCGCCCGCCAATCCCACCTACGACAATTCCCAAAACGGCACGCCATCCAACGACCAGGCTCCGGCACCTAACGCCATGTCCCAGGATTCTCAGCAGCAACCGCCGAACGCTCCGCCTTCAAGCGCTCCGCCCGCCGGGAATGCTCCCAACTATTCCGGCGCTCCCGAGAATTCCAACCAGGCCGATCCTCCTAGCCGCGCCGCGCGCATCAGCCTTATCGAAGGTTCCGTCTCCATGCAACCCGGCGGACAGGGCGATTGGGGCAACGCCGTGCGCAACCGTCCCGTCACCGTGGGCGATAAGCTCTGGGTTGACAAAGATTCGCGCGCCGAACTGCAAGCCGGGCAAATCACCATTCACATGGGCAGCATGACCGCCCTCTCTTTTCTCAATCTTGACGGCCCCATAACCCAGATGCGCGTTGCGGAGGGCAGCATCAATTTCCGCGTGCGCGAAATGCGCGAAGGCGATATCTATGAGGTGGATACGCCCAACGCCGTCTTCACCGTGAAGCAAGCTGGCGCCTTCCGCGTCGACGTAGCCGAAAATGGCGACGGCACGCGCGTCACGGTCATTCGGGGCGCCGGAGACGTCCTTGCGGCCGGTCAAACGTATCCGATCCATCCTGGCGATCGCGCCGAATTCGTAGGCACGGATGGCAACGTCCAGTACAGTGTGCACGGCGCTCCGCCTCCCGATGGTCTGGACCGCTGGGCCAACGACCGCGACCTTCGCGAAGACAATTCCGTTTCCGCCCGCTACGTCAATCGCGACGTCCCGGGCATCTCCGACCTCGACGACAACGGCACCTGGAGCGAACAGCCGGATGTCGGCTCCGTGTGGTATCCCAATGACGTTCCTCCAGACTGGGCGCCGTACAGCGACGGCTCCTGGAATTACGTCGGCCCTTGGGGCTGGAGCTGGGTCGGCTATGAGCCGTGGGGGTACGCACCCTATCACTACGGCCGCTGGGGATACTACGGCAGCCGTTGGGGCTGGTGCCCGGGTCCCATTTGGGTCTCGCCCTTCTACGGTCCCGCTTTCGTTGGCTTCCTAGGCGGCGGCTTTGGCTTTGGTGTGGGATTCGGAGTCGGCTTCGGTGTGGGCTGGTTCCCGCTAGGCTGGGGCGAGCCGTACCACCCTTGGTATCACGCCGGCTACGGCTATGTGCACAACATCAACATCCACAATACGGTGATCCGCAACACCAGCGTGATCAACAACTCGCACAACTTTAACTACGCTTACGCCCACAACACCAACGCCGTCACTACGGCTTCGCGCAGCAGCTTCACGAATGGCGAGCGCATCAATCGCGGTTCCTCCCACGTCTCGCAGGCCACGCTGAACAGCGCTCGCGTCGGCAACGGTGCAGGTCTCTTGCCCACCAAGTCCAGCTATCTGGGCGCTGGACACACCGGCGCTGGGGTCGCCACGCCGCCGTCGTCGGTACAGAATCGCTCGGTATTGGCGCGCACCACGCCTGCTTCCGCCGCTTCGCATCAGGCCGTCCGCAGCGTAAATTCCGGAGCAAACTCAGGCGCCCTGGCCGTCAATCGCGGCAACGCGGCTGGCAACGCTGCGCGTCCGTCCACCGCTAATAGTGCTGCGCGCTACAACAGCACCGGCCGCACCTGGGCCGCGCAAGGCAACGTCACCGACCGCGGCATCGCCCCGCAAGGCGCCGACCGCAACAGTTCCACGAACAACGGCGCACTCGCCACCCGCAGCATTCAGAGTAATCGCCCCGAGTGGGCTCGCGCAGGCAGCACCACCCCGCGCCCTAATAGCAATGTTACCGCCGTCTCGCGTGGCAACAACGCATCTTCCTACGGCAACCGCGCGCCCAGCACCAGCACCAACGCCAACCGTTCCTATTCACCGCAACGCTCGTACACTCCGCCGAGCCGTACCTATTCCGCGCCATCCCGTAGTTACTCCGCTCCTTCGCGTAGCTACTCCGCGCCAAGCCGCTCCTACTCCGCCCCGAGCCACAGCGGCGGCGGTGGTGCCTCCCACCCAAGCGGCGGCGGCTCCCACGGTGGTGGTGGCAGCCACGGCGGCGGCCGTCACTAAGCTTCATCGTTGGGGTGGCAACTCTTCTCCACAGGGCCGGGCTTCAACCCGACCCTGTTTTTTCCCCTGCGTGTCTCTGGCAGCTCCGTTTCTCGGCGTTATCTTTTCGTTTTCCCCCGCGCGACTCTTCCTAACCACCCGTGTTCTAACGACATGTGCGCTGCCACGCGCTCTTTACGGGAAACGCGCCTCCCATGTTCGTGGTAGTGTAATTGGCATCAGTTCTGCACATACTTAAAGGCAGCGGAACAGTCCCCCGCCCACTGGCCGCTCCAGGAAAGCTTCAGGAGAGAATGCAGATGAGAAATCGCGCGCTTACGCTCGCAAGCTTGTTCAGTCTCGCGCTACTAGCACTTTTCCTCGCACCGCCACGCGCCGCCGCTCAGGATGACGAGCGCGACGATCCCCCCAGTCGCGTCGCCCGCCTCAGCTTCACTCGCGGAGCCGTTTCCTTTCAGCCCGCCGGTACCGACGATTGGATCGATGCCACCGTCAATCGGCCCATGACCACCGGCGACAAACTCTGGTCCGACAGCGGCTCGCGTGCCGCCCTGCACATCGGCACCGCATCGATTCACCTCTCGCAGAACACCGGCTTCTCGTTCCTAAATCTCACTGACAACGTGGCCCAGCTCCAGCTCACCGCCGGCACCATCCGCATCCGCGTCAAGCGCCTCGGCGACGGCGATGATTTTGAAGTCGATACGCCCAACCTCGCCTTCACCATTCTTACTCCCGGCATTTATAAAATTACCGTCAACGAGTCTGGCGACACTACTGTCATCGAAGACCGCAAGGGTCAGGGCCAAGCTACTGGCGGCGGCTCCCAGTACGACGTCTACGCCGGCGACGTTGCCAGCTTCTATGGCACCGACGAGATCAGCGAAGACGTGCGGGATCTGGACGAATACAACACCGACGACTTCGAGCAGTGGAGCGAGCAGCGCGACCATCACGAGGATATTTCCGTCTCCGCGCGCTACGTCTCCGATGACGCCATTGGTTACGACGACCTTGACGATAACGGTGGCTGGCGGCCCGTGCCCGAATACGGCAACGTGTGGTTTCCTCACACCACCATCGTCGGCTGGGCTCCTTATCACTACGGTCATTGGGCCTACATCGCGCCTTGGGGCTACACCTGGGTCGATGACGCTTCTTGGGGCTTCGCACCCTTCCACTACGGACGCTGGGTCACCGTCGGCGGAGTTTGGGGCTGGGTGCCTTGCGCGCCGCGTCCCGCCGTTGTGGTTTACGGCGGCCCCGTTTACGTCCGTCCCGTCTACGCACCTGCGCTGGTGGCCTGGGTTGGCGGTCCGCACTTTGCCGTTGGCGTTGGGGTGGGCGGCGGCTTTGCCGCTGGCGTGAACGTCGCGTGGTTCCCGCTGGGTCCGCGCGAAGTGTTCGTGCCCTCCTACCCAGTCAGCCGTCGCTACGTGAACAACGTGAACGTCTCCAACACTACGGTGAACACCACCGTGGTCAACAATTACTACAACACCGTGGTGGTCAACAAAACCGTCAACGTCACCAACGTGACGTACGTCAATCAGCGCGTCCCGGGCGCAGTGGTGGCTACCTCGCCGCAAGCTTTTACCTCCGGTGGAAGCGTGGCCAGAAACGTTGTGCGCGTGGATGCTCGCGAAGTTGCTTCCGCGCCCGTAGCCGCCGTCACTCCGGCAGCCGTCCCGCAGCGCGCCGCGGTGCTCGGAGGCCGCGCTGCTGTAACGGTTAGACCGCCCGAAGTCGTGCAAACGCGCGCCGTGGTGGCCAAGACTGCGCCGCCGCCACCGCCGCCGTCATTCACACAACGCCAACAAGCCATCCAGGCCAACGGCGGCCATCCCATTTCTATCGCTGCCGCGCGCCAGATTGCGCCGGTACGCAGCGCTGCCGCGGCTCCCGCGCCGCAGGTGAAGGTCGCGCCTGTGGCCAAGCCCGCCGCGCCGCGCAACGCTCCACCCGACCGCGCCGCGCGCGTGCCAGTGGAAAATAATGTCAACCGTCCAGCCAACGTGCAAAACAATGCCGCCCGGCCTGCAAATGTGCAACAACCGGTGCAGCCGCCGCCTGCGAACAACAACCGGCCGGCGAACGTGCAACAGCCGGCGCAGCAGCCGCCAGCGAACACCAATCGGCCAGCCACCGTTCAGCAGCCCGCTCAGCAACCAGCGGTGAACGCCAACCGCCCGAATCAGCCGGTGAACAATCCGCCGCAAAATAACAGCAACCGTCCGGCCTCGCAGCCAGCGGCAAATGTGCCTCCTCCGACCGCGCATCCCGCCAACCCGCAGCTCGAAGAGCAACACCAGCAGCAGAATGCCGACCTGCGCAAACAGCAAGATCAGGAACGGCAAAAAGTGGAACAACAGCAGCAACAAGAAAAGGCCAAGCAGGCGCAGCAAAAGGCCGACGAAGCGAAACAGCAGCAGCTCCAACAGCAGCACCAGCAACAGCTTGAGCAACTGCAGCAGAAACATCAGCAGGAACAGCAGCAGCTGCAGCAAAAACAGGAAGAGGAGCACAAGCAAGCGGCACAAAAGGCAGCGCCACCCCCAAAGGAAAACAAACCGCAAGCCAAGCCCGAAGCTAAGCCCAAAGAAGACCGTCCGCCAAAGAAAGACCGCTAGTCGGATATTGTTGGCCGCGGCCTGCAGTTCGGCCAACGACCATCCGATGGGGCTACAATAGCGGCGAATCCCAATTTGGGATTCGCCGCCATTGTTGTGGCGTGCAATTGCGAATTATGGGCGTGATTTTCTGAGTGGCGAATTTCATATCATACTGAGCTCAGGGAACTTAAAGTCCCTTGCGCTCAGTATGATACGAAAGATGCTGATTCCAGGCGAGTTAGGGACGCAGTTTGTTATCTAGATAGTTACCACTAACGACGCAAGTTCCGACCTCCGTAGCGATTGGGGCTCCCCTGCATTCCGCGTGCACTGTGATATTGTCGAAATTCTGGTAATGACCGCATCGCCTCCCAGTCCGCTAGCCTTCCGCCAAGCCCTCGGGCAATTTGCTACCGGCGTCACGGTGGTCACCGTGGAGTACCAGCCTGGCAAAATTCATGGCATGACCGCCAATTCGTTTGCCTCGGTCTCGCTGAACCCCTTGCTCGTGCTGATTTGTGTGGACCATCGGGCGCTGATGCATCCATTTTTACACGAGCAAAAACGCTTCGGGGTTAGCGTGCTGAAGGAACACCAGCAGGCTTTGGCAGAGTTTTTCGCGCAGCCGGGGCAGAACGAGGACGTGGAAGACCGCTTGGGCATCCGCTTCCGGCTTTCGCCCAGCGGCATTCCGATGCTGGAAGACGCGTTGATGCGACTTAGCTGCCGCATGGCGCATTCCTACGTGAGCGGGGATCACACTATTTTTCTTGGGGAAGTTGAGACGGCGGAGGTCAGCGAAGGGCAGCCCTTGCTTTTTTTTCGCGGGCGGTACCGGCAGATCGCGCCTTGATTTGTTGATCGGTGGCGGAGGAGGGCGCGGACTGCGATTGGGATCGCGTGTATTTTAACGCAGAGTACGCAGAGGGGAGCGGCCTGCACTCCAAAATTCAGTGGTGGCCGCCCAGGGAGTCGCGCTTTACCCCGTATTGCGCGCCCCAGGCGTCGGTCATTTGGCCGCGAATTTCCCAGAGCTCCGGGAAGAATTTGTGGCTCATGCCTTCGCTCAGAATTTCTACAGGACGGCCTTTTAGGGATTTCGAGCCAAAACCGATGGTGCGGTGGATTAGTTGCATGTGCTCGTAGCGGAACTTTTGGAAGAGTTCATCGAATTCCGCCAGGGCTTCGGCGACTACGTAGGCGTCGCCGTGGTTGTACGCCGAATCGTAAATTTTTTCGATCGTTAAACCGTGCTTGTCTAGGTAGTGCTGTTGGAAGGAATTCCAGAGCGGCTGGTACATGCGCAGCAGGACGCGAAAGCCCGGAGACTCCTGGCCGCTGCCATTGCCGAGGCGCGTGCGAATGGCTTGATACTCCTTGGGGGACATGGTTTCGAGCAGCGCCACCTGCTGAATCATCATCTTCTGGGCGAGATGTACGCGGCGAAATAGCGTAAGCACGCGATTGGTGTTTTCCGCCTGCAAATAGTCGTCGATATCCAGCAGGGTGTAGGCGATCAGTTTCATCCACAGTTCTTC
>DATFYV010000244.1:0-8456 GCA_035314845.1 Candidatus Acidiferrum sp. | reverse complement strand
GTCCATGGGCGCGCGGCGCGCACAGGTGCGCACCATTTTTCTGTGGCAGGGAATTACCATCGGGGCGTTGGGAACAAGCATCGGCTTGACGGCGGGGTATTTGTTTTCTTGGGTGGCGGGAGCGTATCGCTTGATACCGCTGGACCCGCAGGTATATGCGGTGCCGTACGTGCCGTTTCATCCGAGTGGGATGGATGGCGTGTGGATCGCCCTGGTAGCCATGGCCATCGCCACGGCTGCGACGATCTTGCCCGCGCGTGCGGCCTCGCGGCTTTTGCCGGTGGAGATTCTGCGCTACGAATGAGGCCGTTTCCAGCCAAAGCTGGAAGATGATGGTGGATGATTTTCCGGCGACGGATTTGGCGCGCCGTTTGCAGTTAAATGAAGCGAGTACTGCAGTTCAGATTAAGGATAGGGAGCTAGAGGCCCTGGCGGGACAGATGAGGGTGTCTAAGTAATTGAAAAAGCTGACAGTTAGAATGCCCCCAATTTGGTACCATAATGACCAAATCTGGGCGCGTCCGCGAGGGTCAGAAAAGGGAAAGATTTTGGCCCACAGTAGCCACCTGGATAGCCAAGTGGAAGCAGGCATTTCGGGCGTAGTTAGCATCTAAAGGATTAGAGGGTGGCGTCAGCGAATCCCTGAGTTGGATAGTCACAGCCAGTGGAATGCTGGCCAAAGCTGAAAAAGCAGCGCCGAAAACCGGCGTTTGTGACGAGCGGATAGAAAAGTCGATGCCCAGCACGCAGAATTCGACGCCAAGTTCGCCGGCGAGCGGCGCGGAAATTTTGCGCCCTGAAATGGCGGTGCTCGAAGGGCGTCACTTGCGCAAAGTTTATGGCGCCGGGGAAAAATCGCTGACGGTTTTGTCCGACGCGAGCATCGCGTTGCACGCGGGAGAGATGGTGGCCATCGTGGCTCCGAGTGGCGCGGGGAAAAGCACTTTGCTGCACCTGCTAGCTGCGCTAGACACGCCAACAAGCGGTGCTATATACTTCGACTCGAAAGAAATTGAAACGCAAAATGAAGCGGCGCTGGCGAATTTTCGCAATTGCGCCGTTGGTTTTTTGTGGCAGCGTCACCAGCTGTTGCCGGATTTTACGGCGGCGGAAAATGTGGCCATGCCACTGCTGTTGCGGGACGGGGATTTCACTTCGGCGCTGCAACTGGCGCGGAAGTGGCTCGCGGAAGTCGGGCTCTCGGATCGCGCCGAGCACCGCGCAGGGGAGCTTTCTGGAGGGGAACAGCAGCGCGTTGCGATAGCCCGGGCGCTCGTCACCGGGCCGCGCGTGTTGCTGGCCGATGAACCTACCGGAGACTTGGACGAGCAGAATGCTTGGGCCGTGTTCGAGTTGCTTGAACGATTGCACCGCGCGCACCAGTTGACGTCGCTGATTGCGACGCACAACTTGGCGCTGGCCGCGCGTTGCGACCGCATCGTGGGGCTGGAACATGGCGTTCTGAAAACTCGCGAGGCGCGAGCCTTGGCGACGGGAACCCTCTCGGGAGAAGCGAGCTAAAAGTGTTTGAACGGTATACCGAAAAAGCACGGCGCGTCATATTTTTTGCCCGGTACGAAGCCAGCCAGTATGGCAGCCCGTACATCGAGACGGAGCATTTGCTGCTCGGCTTGATGCGCGAGGACAAGGCGCTGGCCAATCGCTTCTTGCGGCAGCAAGGCTCGATCGAGAGCATCCGCAAGGAGATTGAGGCGCGCATCACCATTCGCGAGCGCATCTCCACGTCCGTGGAAGTGCCGCTGAGCCAGGAATGCAAGCGCATCCTGAATATGGCGGCGGAAGAGGCCGAGCGCCTGGGCCACAAGCACGTGGGCACAGAGCATCTGCTGCTGGGAATTTTGCGCGAAGAAAAGTGCTTTGGCGCGGAAATTTTGATGGAGCGCGGTTTGCGGCTCACCACGCTGCGCGAAGAACTGGGGCGCACGTCGGGCGAGAAGACCGCCGCGGCGCGCCCCAAGGAAACCTCGCTGCTCGCGGAGTTTAGCCGCGACTTGACGCAGGCGGCTTCGGAAGGTTCGCTCGATCCCCTGGTCGGGCGCGACGGCGAAGTCGAACGCGTGATTCAAATTCTGTGCCGCCGCACCAAAAATAACCCCGTGCTCATCGGTGAACCCGGCGTTGGCAAGACGGCGATTGTCGAGGGACTTGCCCAACGCATTTCCGATGGCGACGTACCGCCTTTTCTGGCGGACAAACGCATTTTGTCCCTGGACCTTTCGCTCATTGTCGCCGGCACTAAATATCGCGGTCAGTTCGAAGAGCGATTGAAGACCATCATGAAGGAATTGATGGAGAATCAGAATTCCATCGTCTTTATCGATGAGTTGCACACACTGGTTGGCGCCGGTTCCGCGGAAGGCTCGCTGGACGCCGCGAACATTCTGAAGCCGGCACTGTCGCGCGGCGAAATTCAGTGCATCGGCGCAACCACGCCGGGCGAATATCGCAAGTCCGTGGAAAAAGATCGCTCTCTCGAGCGCCGCTTCCAGGCTGTGAAAGTTCCCGCGCCCAATGAAGAAGAAGCCGTGCAGGTCATTCAAGGCGTGCGTGAGCGCTACGAAAAGTTTCACGCCGTCAGCTACACGGACGAAGCCCTCAAATATTCCGTCTATCTTTCCAACCGCTACATCCCCGACCGCTTCCTTCCGGACAAAGCGATCGACCTGATCGACGAGGCCGGCGCGCGCGTGAAACTGCGCCAGGCCACCGTTCCGGAAGAAGTGGGCGAAGTGCAGAAGCGCGTGAAATTTATCACCCATCGCATGGAAACGGCTATCGCCAATCATGAATTCGACAAGGCGCGCTTTTATTCCGAAGAAGAGCGTAAGGAAAAAGAAAATTTGCGCGGACTGCGCGACCGTTACAAGCTGGACGACGCCTCCACGGGTATCGTCACCCGCGAAGACATCGAAGACGTGGTCTCGCGCTGGACGGGCATTCAAGTCAGCTCCATCAAGGAAGACGAGCAGCAAAAGTTGCTGCGCATCGAGCCGGAATTGCACAAGCGCGTTATCAGCCAGGACAAAGCCATAACCGCCCTGGCCCGCGCCATTCGCCGCAGTCGCGCCGGACTAAAGTCCCCCGCGCGCCCCGTGGGCTGTTTCTTCTTCCTCGGGCCCACCGGCGTCGGCAAGACCGAAGTAGCCCGCCGCCTCGCGGAATTTCTCTTTGGCTCGGAAAAATCGTTGATCCGTTTCGATATGTCCGAATTCATGGAGAAGCATTCCGTATCGAAACTGATCGGAGCGCCTCCAGGCTACGTGGGCTACGAAGAAGGCGGGCAGCTCACCGAACGCGTGCGCCGCACGCCGTACTCGGTTATCCTGCTCGACGAGATCGAGAAGGCCCATCCGGACGTCTTCAATATATTGTTGCAGGTCTTTGAAGACGGGCAGCTAACCGACGGTCTCGGCAACACCGTGGATTTCCGCAACACCATCATCGTCATGACCTCCAACCTGGGCGCGCGCCATTTGCAGAAGCGCACCTCCCTGGGTTTCCAGTCCGGCGGGGAAGAAGCCGGCACCAAGTCCGTGGAAGACCTGGTGATGAACGAAGTCAAGCGCGCCTTCAATCCGGAGTTTCTAAATCGCCTGGATGAGGTTATTATCTTCAATCCACTAGCGGACGAGGATCTGCTGCGCATCATCGACCTGCTGGTGGGACAGATGAACGACACGCTGATCCACCGCCAGGTACAAGTGGTGGTTTCCCCGGAAGCGCGGCAGTGGATTCTGGAAAAAACCTGCGCGGACCGCAATTACGGCGCGCGTCCTTTGCGCCGGGCTTTACAAAAGTACGTCGAAGATCCATTATCTGAAGCCTTGATTCAGGGGGGCATACAAAGGCCCGCGACGCTTCAGATTTACGTCGGTGAAGAGGGCCTGGCATTTCGACCTGTGGTTGAGGCAACCCCGGTCGTCCACTAGCGAATCTGACACCAGCACGGAGGACTCCGGCGTCGCGCGCCGGGGCCAACGCACAGCCGGGCCTATACCAGGTCCGGCGGGAGAAGAAAAATTTGTGTTTGGGGGCGCGGCCTTGACGACCTCATCGGCCGCTGAACGAAAATTTTGTGTGTGGCCGGGGATTTCACCGCAACGGGCGGTAAAGTTCGCAGCGCTGTTCTACCTGCTCACCAGCTTTTCACCGATCCTGGCGCGCAAAGCGCCGGCGGCAAACCCGCACCCGCTCCCTTCCGCTTCCCTTTCTACCCTTCCGCATTCCGCGGATGTGCTCGCGGATGCCGACACGGCCCCGACAACCGATTCGGCTGCCGATAGCGGCGCACCCTCGTACGGGAACGCGCCGGAGACCACCACGCAAAGCGCTGCGCAAAACGCAGCTCTCGACAGCAACGGACAGCCGCGTTTCGTCATCGACCGCATCGACTTCGTCGGCAACCGCCGCATTCGCAGCGACACCCTCAAAGCCCGCATCTTCAGCCGTGAAGGCGACGTCTACAACGAAGAGACCCTGCGCCGCGATTTCCAGGCTCTGTGGAACACGCAGTTTTTCGAAGACGTGAAGCTTCGCGTGGAAGATTCCGCGGACCGCCCCAACGGGAAAATCATCATCTTCGACGTAAAAGAGCGCCCGGTCATCCGCCGCATCCGTTATGACGGCATCCATTCCGTTTCCGAATCGGACATTCTGGACCGCTTCAAGGAACGAAAAGTCGGGCTCACGGTGGAGAGCCAGTTCGATCCTACAAAAATCAAGAAGGCGGAAGTGGTGCTGCAGGAATTGCTAGGTGAGCACGGCCGCCAGTTCGCCAAAGTCACTCCGCAGTATGAGCGCATCGCCTCCAGCAACGCGGTCATCCTGGTGTTCAAAATCGAGGAAGGCCCCAAGGTAAAAGTCGGGAAGATTATGTTCACCGGCAACCACGCCTTTAGCGACCGCAAGCTGATCCGCGCCATGCGCCACGACCGACCCTACGCCATCCCGTTGTACTTCATGGAAATCAACGTGATGCACAAGACCTACGACAAGGACAAACTGCAGGAAGACCTGGAAGTGGGTATTCGCGGACTGTATCAGGACAATGGCTATTTCAAGGTGCTCGTCAAGGACCCGATCCTTGAGAACGTGGACACCGAAGGCTACAAACTAGGCGTGCCCCTGCCCTTCGCGGGCAAATCCGCCGGCAAAGCCGTGAACATTACCATCCCCATCGAAGAGGGCGAGCAGTACCACATGGGCACGCTGAAGATCGTCAGTGCCGACCCCGACAAGGCCCTGTCCCTCAAGGTCGAGGCGCTCAAGGGCCTGTGGCCGCTCAAAAAGGGCGACATATTTTCCGCCGACAAAGTGCGTAAGGCGCTGAAGAATTACACCTCGGCCTACGGCGAATTCGGCTTCATCGACTTCACCCCGGAGCCCGAAGAAGACGTTGACGACGCCAACAAGATCATCAACATGACCCTGAAGTTCGACGAGCAGAAACAATACTACGTGCACCGCATCGACTTCAGCGGCAACACCACCACGCGCGACAAAGTCATCCGCCGCGAACTGCTCATCGACGAAGGCCAGCTCTTCAACAAGCGCCTGTGGGAAATCAGCATTCTGCGCCTCAACCAGCTGAACTATTTCGAGCGCATCGAAGCCGACAAGGCCGCGGAAATCAAGCGCAACACCAAAGATGGCACCGTGGATATCACCCTCAAGCTGAAAGAAAAGGGCAAGCAGTCCATTGGCCTGCAGGGCGGAGTTAGCGGCCTGGCGGGTACCTTCATAGGCCTCACCTACCAAACCAACAATTTCCTGGGCCTGGGCGAAACCCTTACGCTTTCCGCGCAGTTCGGCGATTTACAGCGAAGCTTCACCTTTGGCTTTACCGAGCCTTATTTATTCGACAAGCCCATTTCCACCGGCTTCACCATTTTCTCCAGCAAGTACAATTTCAACCAGGCCAAGCAGATCTCGCAGGCCTACGGCCAGTCCGTCAGCATCAACCCCGAATACATTCAGAACTACAGCCAGAACAGCACGGGTTTCACCACCTTCGCCAGTTACCCGCTGAAAAAGCTGTCCTTTACGCGCGTGGGAATTTCCTACGGCCTCACCAAAACGAATATTGAAACTTTTAACTCCACTTCCAATCTGCTTTTCACTTCACTGCAATTTCGCAGCATCGCCGGACCGAGCGCCCTCAACGGCATCATCTCCAGCGCCATCACGCCCTCCATCACCCACAACACCATCAACAATCCGCAAAACCCCACCACCGGAAAGAGTTACTTTTACTCCGTATCCTTGGCCGGCGGCCCTTTGGGCGGCAACGTCAATTCCCTCACCAATACCTTTGACTTCAAAATGTTCCGCCCCACCTATCACAAGCGCAATGTCATCGGCGTGCATTTTGCCACGGCCTTCATCACCGGTTATGGAGGCGAGGACGTGCCCCCATACAGCCGCTTCTACATGGGTGGCGAGAACGATATCCGCGGCTTCGACGTTCGCTCCATCTCCCCGGTCATTTTTATTCCAGTGGCCACGCAGTATTCGTTCTCGTACAACTCCGCTTCCTTGACGTCCAGCTCTGGCCACCCCGTGCTGGTATCCGGTACCGTGCCCATTTTGGCGTATAGCATTTCGTTTCCCGGCGGAGACTTTCAGACCGTTGGCAATTTCGAGTACCGAATTCCTATCGCCGGCCCGGTCACTGCGGCGCTATTCCTTGATGTTGGCACCGTGGGCATCGTCAACAGCAGCGGGTTGAAGCTCGATCACACCGGCTTGGCCAACCTGGAGACGCAGTTTCCTCTGGCCACCACAACTCCGGCCGCGAATCCGGCGCTGTTGAAGTCCGGTCATTTGAACATTGCTTCCGGCACCAATTTTCGGCCGCGCGCTTCCACCGGTATCGAATTCGTCGTGCAGTTACCCATTATTCAGGCGCCTTTCCGCATTTTTTACGCCTACAACATAAACCGCCTGCACGAGCAAATCTTTGCCCCTGAGGATTATATCGATCCGGGAGAGCGGGCTTCTCTTTTGCCGTTGCCCGACAACTATTACAATCTGAAGCTCAAATCTGCGCTGAACCAGTACATCATTAATCCCGGCAACTTAAACTATTTTGAACCTTTGCGCACGTTCCGCTTCACGGTAAGCCGCACGTTTTAGCGCGTAAGATTTTTTTTTGTGCCGGTTCGCCGGACTTTTTGCAGCAGGACAAGGATTCTTTAAGTGGCGCGGTTCGTTCTAGACCGTGCAAGCGGGAAAGCCAGACCGTGCCAGGGTGATCCTGTGGCGGTCGCAAATTGCAGCGGCGGAAGCGTCGCGAAATCGTGGGGGATAGCCGTGCAAATGAAGTCGAGTTCCATTCTGAAATATGCGCTCGGGGGCGTGTTGACGGTCTTCGCTTTGTGGCTCTGCGGCTGCGGAGGTTCCAATGCCAACCAGGTGACGGTGACGCTCACCGACTCGCTTGGGCGCATAGTGACCGTCACGCAAGCCGACACCATCACCGCCACGGTCAACGGCCCCGCCACGGTAAATGGGGTCAGCAACCTTGACGTAACTTTCCTGCCCTGCACCTACACCACCACCTCGACCTCCGGCACCACCAGCAAAGCCGCCACCTGCCCCGCCGACGGCAGCTTCGGCACTTTCTCCAATGTCACCACCACCACGGAGATTTATACCGCGCCCGCGCAAATCCCAGATCCCACCACCTACCCCAATTTGGTTATCATCATCACCGCGCAATCGGTTGCCGATAAATCCAAGTCCGGCACAATCTCGCTGCTGTTGAACTCCGGCATCGCCGTTACCGTCACTCCCGCCTCCGCCACTTTGGCGCTTGGCGAGCACAAGCTGTTCACCGCGGCGCTCACCACCGACACCAACGCCAGTGATGTCAGCTGGGGCATAACCAACTCCACGGTAAACACCGGCGGCACGCCGTCGATCGCCGGCACTTACACGCTGACCACTCCACAGTGCAGCCCCACCTGCGGCTCCATCACCGACAATAAAGATGGCACGGTCACTTTCATGGCTCCGGCGACCCTGCCGACCAACACCACGGTCACGATTTACGCCATTGCTACCAAGGATCCGAGCCGCCACGGGCTGGCTACCATTACCTTGGTCACCGGGGGTACTCCGGTATTCAGCAGCCTGTGGCCTGCATCCGTGCCACAGGGTGCCATCTTCGATGATATTTTCCTGAACGCCACGTTCCTTACCTCGCAGATCACCGTCACGCTCACCGGTCCGAACGGATCCGTCCCCATCGACACTGGCACCGACGCTCTCAAAGTGTTTTTCACGCCGTCAACTTACAGCGCGACTACCGGTCCGGTTTCCACCGGTGCGCGCTTGCGACTAACTGCGGACCAGCTTCCCAAGCCGGGAACCTACAGTGTCAACATCAAGTCCGGAACCGGGGCTGATGCCGGGACGCACTCGTTCCAGGTTGT
>DATFYV010000243.1:0-5953 GCA_035314845.1 Candidatus Acidiferrum sp. | reverse complement strand
CCAATCGGCATTAGTTTCCCTGTTTCACGAGGAGGGGCGTCATTTTGTAGTGCAGGCGGATGATGGTAATGCCGAGGAAGGAGACTCTGTGGTCGACGCGGAGAACGCCTTCGGCGTCGACGTAGACGTGGAATAGTTCGTGCAGGGTTTTGACATAGCGCACGCGGCGATCGGCGCCACTGGCGACGATGCGATAGAAGCCGGAGCGGCCCCAAGCGGATCCGGAGGAATCGAGACCAAAGGAGCCGTCGCTGTGTTGCATCGGGCTGAGATAGACGTTCGCGGTGCCGCGGCAGGGAAAGGTGACCTTCACGCAGGGATTTTCTTCGCCGGGGACGCGCACGGTAGAGTACAAGCCGGCGTAGATGACATGGCCGGACGATTTTAAGCGGCGGAGCCAACCGGTATATTTGATGGCGCCGGATTGCGAATCGATGAGCTGAACGATTTGGCTGCTCATGCCGCGGGAAACTTCCAGGGAAGAGATGGGAAAGTTAAGCTGATCCATGCGGCGGCTGATAAATTCGACCAGCAGCCAGAGGAAAAAACGGCCAGTCAGGGAGACTTCGGTCCAGACGTCGAGATGATATTGCGCGGCGTGCTCGTAGAAATGGCGGATTTCGGGGTGAATCGCGGAGGGATCGAATGTCGGGCCGCGAAGAGCGTTGAAATCGGGGATGAGGCCGGCGTCTGGCGGAAAGCGCGACTCAAGGTGTTCGGCTTGCGCGATGCGGTCGTAGATGGCAGTGCCGATGCGGCCTTTTTCGCCGAGCGGGGCGTCGAGCCATGGTTGCTCGCCATGGCGAACGCGCTTGCCGGTGAGGTGCACCCAGGCGTTGATGCCTTCTTCGAGGAAGAAGGAGACGACGGCGTAAATGACGCCGAGAAATCCTGTGGGGCGAGAGAGGGCGGCGGAATCGTCGACAGCGTGCGCGGTTGGGGCGGCGGTATCGGTGGAGAGGGGCATGTGCTCGGGGATATTGTGACACTCCGGGCGTGGCGTGTGGGTGGATTGGGGTGCCGTTGTGCTCGGGCGATAAGCTTGGCCGGTGCGGAGATCATGAAACTGGCATTGACCGGGCGGCGGTTCGCGTCAACAATGTTTGCACCATGACGAAAAAACTTTCGGAGCAGAAGCTGGCGGTTCTAGGCACGGGAAAGCTTGGCGGGATTTTGCTGCGCGCCTATCTGAAGCAGGGGCTGTTCTCGGCGAAGAATGTTTCGGCGACGGTGAAGCACGCGGAGAAAGCGGAGAAGCTGACGAAAGAGCTGGGGATCGCGGTGACCACGGAGAATCGCAAGGCGGTACACGGAGCGGACATTGTATTGCTCGGCGTGAAACCGCAGGTGGTGGGGGAAGTGTTGAAGGAGATTGCGCCGGAGTTGGGGGAGAAGACGCTGGTGATTTCGGTGGCGGCGTCGGTGCCGACGGCTTATATCGAGCAGCATGCCGGGGCCAAAGTGCCGGTGGTGCGGGCCATGCCGAACACGCCCGCGACGGTGGGTTGCGGGATGACTGGGGTTTGCCGCGGGGCACATGCCGGGCGCGAGCATCTGGAGACCGCGCAGGCGATGTTTGATGCAGTGGGGCGGACCGTGGTGGTGGACGAGAAGAATATGGATGCAGTGACCGGGCTTTCCGCTAGCGGGCCGGCGTTTGTGTACATTATTTTGGAGTCGCTGGCGGAGGCGGGAGTGAAGGTGGGTCTGCCGCGCGATGTGTCTACGCTACTGGCGGCGCAGACGATGAAGGGCGCGGCCAGCGTGGTGCTGGAGACCGGGGAGCATCCGGCCCAGTTGAAAGACGCGGTGACCACGCCGGCGGGGTGTACGATCGATGGGATCATGGAGTTGGAAGAAGGGAAGTTGCGGGTGACGTTGATTAAGGCGGTGGTGAAGGCTACGCAGCGGGCGTCGGAATTGCTGTTTGAGAAGTAGTTGCGAGGGATGGAATGGCTAAAGCGCAGAGAGCGCTGCTCGACGTGCAGGCCAGGGCAAGCCGGGGCGCAGCATGCTGTGCCCCTACGAAGACCTTCGGCGCGTTTGTTTCGATGCTGGCACAATTGTAAGCTGAGGCCCGCGAGGCCATTGCGGCATGTCCACAGAAGAGAAGCCCGATTCCGCTGAAGCACCGTCTTCCTCCGCACGCGAGCAGACGCGCCGCGCAACGAATCAGGCGGCGATGGCGCTGGAGTTGCCGTTCGTGCTGGCGGGGACGATTGCCCTTGGCGCTGCGCTTGGCTATTTCCTCGACCGCTGGATGCACACCAAACCCATTTTCATGTTTGTGCTAGGCGCGCTGGGTTTCGCCGGGGGCTTGCGCGAGATTTTGCGGCGCCTGCCCGGAGGCACCGATGGCGCGAAACCCTCCTGATACCGGAGCGATTCCCGGTGCTCTGCCGGCGCCTGGACCGGACGCAGCCACCGTGCTTCGCGGCACACAGACCGAGCGGCGCATCTCCTGGTTGACTCTGACGATTGGTGCGGCGACGGCGGCAGCCTTCCTGCTGACCGGCCGCACGGCCTGGGCTGCCGGGATTGCCATCGGTTCAGGACTGGGATGGTTCAATTTTCGCTGGCTAGCGCGCGGACTGGATGCCTTGGCCTCCGCCTCCACGGCTCAGGAGGGCCGTCCCAGGCCGCAAGTGCCGCTGCGTACGTACTTTACAGCGCTGTTCCGCTACGCCTTGATAGGCCTAACGGTGTATGTTATTTTTGTATATCTGCACGTTCCCCTCGGTAGCATGGTGGTGGGGCTGTGTGCTCTGGGAGCCGCGGCTATTGCGGCTAGCCTCTACGAAATCTTGCGTCCCGCGCCTTAGTTCGCGGACGCCGCTCAGGCGGAGTCACTCATTCGATGGAACATAACGTAAGCGCGCTCACGCAGTTTGTGAACCACTATCTTGGCCAGTATGCCTTGGCGCTGCTCTCGGCGTTGCACATTCAGCCGAGCGATCCCTCGGTACCCATTCCGGAGCATGTGGTGATGGCGCTGCTGGTGCTGGTGCTGGGAACAGCGCTAGCGCTGGTTCTGCGCGCCCGGCTTTCCGTGGAGAAGCCCGGTGCCCTTCAGCAAGTCGCCGAAATGCTGCTGACCAATCCGCTGGGATTTGGCGTTCGCGACCTGCTAGAAGAGAATGCCGGCCACGACGGCATCAAGTACGTGCCATGGGTTGGCTCCATCGCGATTTTCATTTTGCTGAGCAACTTGTTTGGCGTGTTTCCGTTTCTTTCGGCCCCGACTGGCGAAGTGACCGTGCCGCTGGCGTGCGCGGTGCTCACGTTTCTGTACTTTAACTATCAGGGCGCGCGGCATCACGGCGTTGGTGGTTACCTCGGCACTTTCGCCGGCTCGCCGAAGTCCGTCGGCGACTGGGCTCTGGCCATCTTGCTCTTTCCCGTGGAGATTATCAGCACACTGGCGCGGCTGCTGTCGCTCACGGTCCGATTGTGGGCCAACATGTTTGCCAGCGATTTGATCTATGTGATTTTCCTGGGGTTGCTCACGGGCGTTGCGGCATTCGGTTGGACCAAGTCGCCAGTGCTGGGCGTGGTGCTGGGCGTGTTTCCCGCGTTGCTGCCGCTGGCTTTTATCCTGCTGCATATTTTCGTTTCCGTGGTGCAGGCCTACGTGTTCACGGTGCTGCCGGCGGTTTATCTGGGTTTGGCCACCGCGGACGAGCACTGATTTAGTTCATTGAGATTTGCCGGAGGGAGTTCGCCGGCAATTTGCTGCTCCAGCGTGAGCCCGGCTGCACGGTGTCCGGGAACCACCTCCTGGCGGCAATTCATAAGGAGGCAGTACATGAAGAAAGTGATGTACGTGGTGACGGCACTTGCGGGCGTTTTGTTGGTGGCGGCCCCGGGTGCGTTTGCGCAGGGAACGGATGCGGCAGCGGGCAATAGCAAGGCCCTCACGGCGTTCGCGGTAGCGATCGGCATGGGCGTGGCCGCGTTCGGTTGCGGTCTCGGACAGGGTCGTATCGCTTCAGCGGCTTGCGAAGGCATGGCGCGGAATCCCGGAGCTGCGGGACCGATTCGCGCGGCCATGATTCTCGGCCTCGTGTTCGTCGAAACGCTGGTGCTCTTTACGCTGGCGATGCTCGCGCTGAAGTCGTAGATCTTTTATCGAGGGAATTGTTTCGGCCCGGGAGCTTGCTTCCGGGCCTTTTTTGTTTTCGCGCAGAACTCCAATAAAAGAATAAAAGATGTATCGGCGTCAAGAAAAGCGCCCGCCTCGGAGAATCGCTGCAAAACCTAGTGCAGGTTGCCGATTAGTGTGGGCTGGAGGATGAAGTTCAGGATTTGGTTGGGGAAGAGGCCGAGGTATACGGTGCTGATGGCGGTGACCAGCAGGACCAACACGATGGTTGCAGGGAATTGGACTAACGGAGCGGCGGCGATTTCTTCGCTCGGTTCACGCATGTACATGATCACGATCAGCCGGAAATAGTAGTAAGCGCCGATGACGCTATTGACGGCCATGATGACGGCCAGCCAGATCAGGTGCGAGTCCACGGCGGCTTTGAAAATATATAGCTTGCCGAAAAAGCCCGCGGTGATGGGGAGCCCTAACAGTGAGAGCAGGAACAGAGCCAACGTCGCAGCCACAAGGGGCTGGCGCTGGGCGAGTCCGGCGTAATCGTCGATGGAGACGTGCTTTTCGCCCGCGCCGCCGATTTGCGACACGATGGTGAACGCACCGATCTTTACCAGCGCGTAGCTCACAAGATAAAAGAGCACCGCGGCGTAGGCTTTACTGGCGCCATCGTTCAGATTCGGGGTCATGAAGGTAACCGCGGCAAAGGCTACGAGGATGTAGCCAGCGTGCGCGATGGAGCTGTAGGCCAGCAGGCGCTTGATGTTGGTTTGCACCAGCGCGCCGAGGTTGCCCGCAAACATCGTAAGCACGGCCAGGATCCAGAAGGCCCAGAACCACAGATGCGTGGCTGCGGGCACGGTGGCGAAAATGCGCAGCAACAGAGCGAACGCCCCAGCCTTCGGTCCGGCGGAAAATAGCGCGGTGACTGGTGTGGGCGCGCCTTCGTAAACATCGGGCGTCCAAATTTGAAATGGCGCTGCGGCCACTTTGAAGCCCAGGCCAATCAGAATCATGGCCAGGCCGAGTTTCAGGAGATTGCTTTCCGCCCCGCCCGCGCCCATTTTATCGAGCAGGGTAGTGCCTGTCGCGCCGTAGACCATGGCGATGCCATAAAGAAAAAACGCCGTGGCGAAGGAGCCGAGCAGGAAATACTTCATGGCCGATTCGCCGGACTTCAGCGAATCGCGGCGATAGCCGGCCAGCACGTAGCTGGCGATAGAGCTCATCTCCAATCCAACGAAGGCGGTTAGCAGGTCCTGCGCGCCGGCGAGTACGCCCATGCCTGCGGTGGCAAACAGAATCAACGCGTAAAATTCCGGAGCCTGTAGATTTTCGCTGTCGAGGTATGGGCCCGCGGCAAGCACCACGAGAAACGCCACGACTCCCACGAGCAGGTGGAAGAAGGTGCTGAAGGCGTCGGACTCAATCAGCCCGCCAAACCCGGGACCGGGGTAAGCTCCGGCGACGAGGGCTAGGCCGGCGCCTGCGAGGGCGGCCATGGCAGCCACAGCAGTGAAAAATTGCCGGCTCTTAACAAAAGGCTGCAACAGCATCAGCAGTGTGCCAAATCCGCACCAGACAAGTTCGGGCAGCACGCGGTAGGAATCTTCAGCGGTGGGAAAACCTGAGAGCATTTAGCGGCTTACGCGCCTTTCCATGGAGATTTTCTTGACCACCAGCTTGGGGGCGATTGCAGCCGCGTTCGCGCCTACGGCGGAGCCGCCGCTAGAAGAGGTCGGCACGGCTCTTGGAGCTGCGGGGGCGGCGCCTTCATACAGGCGCTGCGGATTCACCTGATCGATCACGGTTTGTGAGGCTTGCGCGGTGCGGCGAGTGATGAACGATGAGTTT
>DATFYV010000242.1:0-8177 GCA_035314845.1 Candidatus Acidiferrum sp. | reverse complement strand
ATCTACGAGGGGCTTGCCGTAGGCCGCTGAGGCGCTGGCGATGGCGGGAAGATATTTGTCCGGGAACCAGTTGGCGCCGTTCGGCGTGGCGCTTAGTTCGCCTTGCCAGTTGTAGATGCCCTGAAAGCCGTAATGCACCGGACCAAAAATGATCATGTTGGGGAATTGGTCTTTCAGCGCTTTGCTAAGGGTGATGGTTTTGGAGATGTAGTTGTCGGAGGTGACGGCGGTGTGTCCTTGCACTTCGAGGTGCGTGGAGTTCCAAAGCTCCGGCTCGTTGTCGAGCTGCACGAAGGTGGGGTGCGCGGGATTTGCGCCGTAAATTCCTTGGCCGGAGAATTTCCGGTCCATGGCCCAGACGAATTCGTCCATGTAGACGTTGGCGTCGGTGGTGTCCGGCGTGGTGGTGAAGGGAACCGAGGACACAGTGCTCTTTTTGTCCACGACGGTTTTGAAGCGCGTGAGGTCCGGAGGATTCGCGACGCTTACGGGGCCGGCTTCGTCGGCGGACACCAGGCCTTGCAGTTGCACGGTCATCAGGCTCGCCAGTCCGTTGGCTTGGTCGCCGGCGATGAAGCTGCGGGCGGCTTCCCCGGAGACGTTGCTGCTGCTCAGGTAGTTGTCATTTTCGTAGAGATAGTCGCTGCCCGCGTTAGAGGCGTTGGTCTCCCAGTTGTAGGCCGTCCAGCGATTGCCGCCGGCGCGATCGAAGGTCAGCAGGGGCGGTCCGTTGCTCACGCCGCTGCCAAAGTTCGTGCCATAGATGTATGGAGAAATCGCGTGCGTTTTCGTGGGATCGATGGTGATGGTGACGTCCGGGGCGACGCCTGCCGGAGTCGCGCTGACCTGGCCGGAGTTGGCGCTTTCACCCGCGCTGTTCACCGCGGAAACGACGTAGTAATAGGTGGTCCCGTTGTTGAGACCGGAGTCGGTGTAGTTTGTGGAGCTGGGCGCGGCGAGTTGCGAATACGGGCCGCCGTTGATGGTGGCGCGCTTTACGTTGTAGCTCGTGGCTCCGGGGCTGCCGTTCCAAACGAGTATCACTTGCATGTTGCCAGCCGTCGCTGCCAATCCCGTCGGCACTGCGGGAATCGTGACTGGCGCTGTGGGCGTGGCGTTTACCTCGACGGAGTTGGCGCTCTCTCCCGCGGAACTCAGCGCTGAGACGACATAAAAATATTTTGTTCCGTTGGTCAGACCCGTGTCCGTGTAGCTCGGCGATGTTGGCACCGCGATTTGCGTGTACGGGCCGCCACTCACTGTGGCGCGCTTTACGTGATAGCTCGTCGCGCCAGTGCTCGCGCTCCAGAGCAAGCTGACCTGAGCATTCCCCGCGGTGGCTGTGAGTTGCGTCGGTACGGCTGGAATCATGATGGGGGCCGCTGGCGTTGCGTTGGCCTCGGAGGAATTAGCACTTTCACCCGCGGAATTTAACGCGGAGACGACGTAGAGATATTTCGTTCCGTTCGTCAGTCCGGTATCCGTATAACTCGGCGAGATTGGTGCGACGATTTGTATGTATGGGCCGCCGCTGACAGTTGCACGTTTCACGCGATAGCTGGTTGCACCGGCGCTGGCGTTCCAGGTCAAGCTCACCTGGGCATTTCCTGCGTTCGCCGCCAATCCCGTGGGAGCAGATGGAATGGTGACTGGAGCGACAGGCGCGGCGCTCACTTCCGCGGAGTTCGCGCTCTCGCCGGCGGAATTCAACGCCGAGGCAACATAGAAATATTTGGTCCCGTTCGTGAGGCCGGTATCGGTGTAACTTGCGGAAGCCGGTACGGCGATTTGCGTATAGGGGCCGCCGCTAACGGTGGCACGCTTCACGTGATAGCTGGTCGCACCGGCGCTGACGTTCCAAGTCAGGCTTACCTGCGCATCGCCCGCGCTGGCGATCACGCCGCTGGGCGTAGAAGGAATGGTGAGTTTTGTGCCGCTACCTCCGGACAGATTGCTACCTCCTGCCGCGGCGCACCCGGTGATCGCGATGGCCAGGGCGGCAGAGAAAATCGATGAGAGCACCGCGTTCGAGCGGCGCAGAAGAATCCTCCGAGGACGCTCCCGGGAAGCCCAAGTACTAGGGAGACAAAGACGCATGGTCATTTAAGAATGCGTGGAATATTCCCAGCACACAAGCTGGTCGTAGGTACAGATTCGAGGGCTGGCCTCCGCATGCCCTTTGCGGAGCACGCGAATTTGCAAGCCGCCGCGTCCCGCGATGGCGGCCTCGGCTGGCTTTGGCTACACTGGCAACGCATGCGCTTTGACCTGATCACCATCTTTCCGGAATTTTTCGCCGGTCCGCTGGAGCACGGCATTGTGCGCCGCGCGCGTGAAACCCGCTTGGTGGAAGTGAATATTCAAGACCTGCGCGAGTTCACCAAAGACCGGCATCGCACGGTTGACGACCGGCCTTTTGGCGGGGGCGAAGGCATGGTGCTGAAGCCGGCGCCGATCTTTGAGGCGGTGGAAAAGCTCCTTGGGCGCGGTGTTGGCGATGCCGCACAACCCGCCGCGCCGGAGGCTGGCGCCGCCATCGTGCTGCTTTCCGCGGCCGGTAAACTTTTTGACCAGGAAACTGCGCGGCGCTTTGCACAGCTGCAGCGCATTATTTTTATTTGCGGGCGTTACGAAGGAGTGGACGAGCGGGTGGCTTCGCATTTGGCAACGGATGAGATTTCCATCGGGGATTTTGTTTTGAGCGGAGGGGAATTGCCGGCCATGCTGATTCTGGATGCGGTGACGCGGCTACTGCCTGGGGCGCTGGGCAATGAAGCCTCGTCACAAAACGAATCGTTCGCGCCGCAATCGAGCAGTACGGACGCCGTGCCGGTAGAAACTGCGAGTTCCGCGCAATCGGGGCAACGGCACCCGAGTCATCTGTTGCTGGATTTCCCGCATTACACGCGGCCGGCCGACTATCGCGGCTGGAGCGTGCCGGAAGTGCTGATCGGCGGCAACCACGCAGAAGTGGCGAAGTGGCGGGCGGCGGCGGGGATGGAGAAGACGCGGCGGAATCGCGAGGACCTGTTGGGGCGGGATTCGGATTCGGGGGCCGCCTTGGATGCGAAAAAGAGCCGAGGATAACGCAGAGGTTAGAGTTGGAAGTGGACGGGTTACGCTGGCCGGGCTGAAGCCCGGCGCCTACAAAAGTGGGCTGTAACCCTGGCGATTGGATTACATCCTACTTAGGCACTTAGAACGGGGAATGGAAGGTCAATCACGATGAGCAGCGGAAGTAATGGAAGCAAGCATCCGGAAAAACCCATCGCGATTTATTACGAGCATCCGGATTGGTTCCGGCCGCTGTTTCAGCAGTTCGATGAGCGCGGCGTGCCTTGGCTAAAGATTCACGCACGCGATCATCGGTACGACGTGGCTTCGCCGGAAAACCAATATTCGCTGTTCTTCAACCGCATGAGCCCTTCGGCGTGGCAGCGCGGGCTGGGCCACTGCATTTTCTACACTTTGAATTATCTGGCGCACCTTGAGGCGAAAGGCTTGCGCGTTGTGAATGGCTATCGCTGCTTCGCGCACGAAATTTCTAAAGCGCAGCAGCTCAGCAATCTGGAAAAGCTAGGACTGCCATATCCCAAGGCCATCGTTATCAATCACCCTTCGCAGGCGCTTTCCGCAGCTGCCGTGATCGGCTATCCCGTGGTCATCAAGCCCAACATCGGCGGGAGCGGTGCGGGCATCGAGCGATTTAGATCGCCGGAAACGTTGAATAACGCCGTAAACGAAAATCGCCTGTACTTCGGCATCGATTCGACCGCGCTGGTGCAGGAGGCGTTTACGGCCCGCGACGGCATCATCACGCGCGTGGAGGTACTTGGCGGGAAATATCTTTACGGCATCAAAATTCACATTACCGGCGATAGTTTTAATCTGTGCCCGGCGGATATCTGCCAGAACACCAAGGGCGAGGAGCTAACGCGCATCGCCTGCCCCGTCGACGCTCCGAAAACCGGCATGACCGTGGAAGGCTACGAGCCGCCGCGCAAGATCATCGAAGAGGTGGAGCGCATCATGGCCCTCGGCAATGTGGAAGTCGGCGGGCTCGAGTATGTCATCGACGATCGCACGGGGCGGCAGCTCTATTACGACGTGAATGCGCTCTCTAATTTCGTAGCCGATCCCGAGCGGATCGTGGGCTTCAATCCTTATTCGCGATTGGCGGATTTTCTTATTGCCGAAGCGCTTAAACACGAATCACGAGGCTTCTCGGACGCTCCCGCGGCCGGCGCGACGCGAAGCGTGACGGTCCCAGCATGAGATACGGCTATTGGCTCCCGGTGTTTGGCGGCTGGCTGCGCAATGTGGCCGACGAAAATATGGAGGCCTCGTGGCCGTATGTGAAGCGTCTGGCGCAACGTAGCGAACAGCTCGGATTCGACGTTACCCTTATCGCCGAACTGAATCTCAATGACATAAAAGGCCCGGAAGCGCCATCGCTGGACGCCTTTTCAACAGCCGCGGCGCTTGCGGCCGTTACCGAGAAGATCGAACTCATGGTTGCGGTTCGCCCCGCGTTCCACCTTCCCGCCTTGCTGGCCAAGCAAGCCTCGAACATCGACCACATCAGCAACGGGCGCTTGACGCTGAACATTGTGTCTTCCTGGTGGGCGGACGAAGCCCGCAAATATGGGGTAATGTTCGAGCAGCACGACGACCGCTACGCGCGCACCAGCGAATGGCTAGAAGTTCTCAATGGCGTGTGGAAGGGAAATAACTTTTCCTATTCCGGTAAATATTATCGCGTCGAGGATAACATCCTGGAGCCCAAGCCAATTTCCAAACCGCGGCCGACGCTGTATGCCGGAGGCGAATCTCCCGCGGCCAAAGAGCTGATCGCCGAAAAATGCGACGCCTACCTGATGCATGGCGATCCGCCGGAACGCGTGGCGGAAAAAATCGCGGACCTGAAAACGCGCCGCGCGCGTCACGATCTTCCACCGTTAAAATTTGGGGTAGCCGGCTACGCCATCGTGCGGGAGACCGAGCGCGAAGCCCAGGACGAACTGCGCCGCATTACCGACGTGCATCAATCGGCGGCGGGCTACGCAAACTATCAGCAATGGCTTGCTGGCACGCAATTGGAACAAAAAATTTCGCTGGAGGATTATTCCGTTTCCAACCGCGGGCTGCGCTCTGGCCTGGTTGGCACGGCGGAACAAGTTGCCGAACGGCTTGCGGCTTTCGAGTCGGCAGGAGTTGACCTGGTGCTCCTGCAGTTCAGCCCGCAACTGGAAGAGATGGAGCGTTTCTCGAAAACGGTAATCCAGCGAAGCTTGAGCATCTCCGCCACCGACGTCTTCTGACCAGAATGTCGATAAACCGCGTTTTTACAACCAACTAGGTTTGGGCCGCACAAATTCGCTAGGAAAAGCGCCACGATTTCCTTATAATGAATGATTGTTCATAGAGAGCATGCCCCGCCTGAGTGGGTCTGCAAGGAATCACGAACATGAATCCGGTAATACAGAAACTGCACGACGCGCAATTGCGCACCGATCTTCCTGACTTTCGCACCGGCGACACCATCCGCGTGAACGTGCGCCTGAAAGAGGGCGAAGGCGAAAAGGAAAAAGAGCGCTTGCAAGCCTTCGAAGGCGTGGTCATCTCCAAGAAGGGCCGAGCTTCCGGCGCCACGTTTACGGTCCGGCGCGTAAGTTTCGGCGTTGGGATTGAGCGCATTTTTCCGCTGCATTCGCCATCCATCAGCTCGGTGGAAATCGTGGGCAAGGGCAAGGTTCGCCGCGCCCGGCTGTATTACCTGCGCGATTTGAAGGGCAAAGCTGCCCGCATCAAGCGCGCCGACCGCGAAGTCGCCGCCGCCCCAGAAACTGCAGCTGCAGCCGCCGAAGCGAAAGCCTAGTCGCGGACCGCTTCCAGGGCTGGCGATGTTAGGCGGCCGGAGCGCGCGTAGGAGAGTCGGGCGTGCCCAGCAGCCGGGAGGCGTCACGAGCTGCCTGTGCGACCTGTGGGTCCTCGTCGGTCATAAAACCTCTTACCAACGGCGCCATGTTGCGGTCGCCGATGCTGGCCAGCACCGTCAACACCATAGCCACACTCTCGCGATGTTGCAGCGCTTCCTCAAGCAGAGGCTCGGCCCGTATGCCCGAGCGTGTCAGCAGCATTCCCGCAATCGCCCGCTCGTTTGCGTCGTGCGACCGCAGCGCACCAACCAGTTGCATTCCCGCGAGGCGCGCGCCGGTGAGCCTCCAAAGGCCCGCCCAACAAAACGCCCGCAACATGGGGAAAACGTTCATAGAGAGCTAGTTTAGCATTTTCCTTTAGAGCATGCTCTCTACGTTGTAGCGCTGCCACGTGGCCGGATCGTGGGTCTTGGAGTGGTCGAACCATATCGGCAAAACATTCTCCTGGATTTGCGCCAAGGAAAACTTCTGACCGCTGCGGTCCGCCAGCAACACCAAATCCAGATGCACACGGATGGATACGGTTTTCCGGATTTTGGTAAAGTCCGGAAGATATTTCGGCAGATGTACCGGGCAACTCAGTAAAACGAGTTCGCCGGTCGTTTGTCCCGCCTGCGTCGCCAGAAACGCCACGCTCCCGCCATGACTGTGCGTGATCATGTCCGGCTGTTCTTCGTTATGACTCGCCATCCAGGCGATCAAATCCTGCGAGGCCTGCAGGCGAGCCGCGTCGCTGTACACTCCGGACCAGCCAAAGCGGTCCGAGTGGTTGTACAGGTCCGTGCGCACGTTGTTCAGAATATAGTCGAAAAAAACTCCGTTAGACTGCCACCAGCGTTCGTTCGCTGCCCAGGTTCCGTGAATCATCAGCGTGGTGGCTCCCGCGGCGGCCGCTCCTGCGCCGGCTTCTTCGCGAAACATCTGCAGAGCCGGGTGCGTGGGCGAAACATTCGCGAGAGCGGTTGCGGCGACCTCGCGCGTCAATTCGTCGTCGCTGTGCGTCCCCTCCGCCAGAATGTTCAGCAGACGCTCGGGCTCCGCGCTCAACTCAAAGTACGCGCTGGCCGCCGCTACGCGAACGATCTCTGCGTCGTTTACGAGCGAGGCTTCCATTAACTCGCTAGCGGTTTGTATGGAGGGCTGCCGGTAGTGGCGCTCCGCTAGATCCGGGATCACCGCTTTGTGTAGTTTTTCTGAATTGTCGGTCTCGAGCACGGACCGGCCGTAGCGCAGCTCGATCCCCACGCGCGTCTGTGCAGTGTTCTGTCTTCCCGCGATTCCTGCTGTAACTCGGGGTACCGGGAAGATATCTGCGTCTTCGCGGGGCACCACCTCGGGCGCAGAATCCAAGCCCGCGGCGGTCGCGCGCGCTTCCAGTGCAGCGTCGTCGCCCCGCAGTGTCGCTCCCGTCGCCAATAATACCGCAGCTTGCGACAAGATTGAGGCGTCATCACTATCCGCGAAACAGTATGGCCCGCGAATCGGTTTCTCGATATTCGAATAGGCCAATTGACCCTCCTAAACATCTAACGCATGATTTATTAACCGACAATCTATATAGCAACTGTCCAAGAAAGCTATCGCCGTCCCGCATCCGCGTCAAGTGCAAAGAGCCATCGCGTGGGTGTGCTAGACTCTGGCGGTGATTCGTGATTTGTGGACTCTCCGGTCATGACTCGTCTCTGCGGAACTCGCTTCGAACGCGCCGCCCGCCAGCAGGGCTGGATGCGCATTGCTGGCCTGGACGAAGCCGGTCGTGGGGCGCTCTTTGGCCCCGTGGTTGCCGCGGCGGTCATCCTGAACCCCAAGCGCCGCATCGTGGGTCTGGACGACTCCAAGAAACTTACCCCCGACCGCCGCGGGGAACTGGCTCCCCGCATCCGCGAACACGCCATTGCCTGGGCCGTAGCCGAAATCGACGCCCAGCGCATTGATGCCTGGAACATTTATCAGGCCAGCCGCCAGGCTATGACCGCGGCGCTGCAACAATTAGCAATCGTTCCGGACTATCTGCTGCTGGACGCCATGCAGCTGGACGTACTCATTGAGCAAAAATCCTTGATTCACGGCGATGCACGCAGCGTCTCCATCGCCGCTGCGTCGATCCTGGCAAAAACCCACCGCGACGCGCGCATGGAGGAATGGCACGCCGTCTACCCGCAGTACGGGCTAGCGCAGCACAAAGGCTACGCCACCGCCGAACACTTGGCAGCGCTGCGCCAGCACGGCCCTTCACCG
>DATFYV010000241.1:0-3870 GCA_035314845.1 Candidatus Acidiferrum sp. | reverse complement strand
ACGGCCATCGACGAGGCAAAATATTCGCAGTGCCCGGCATGCGTCTCGAAAAGAAAATGGGGCAGCGGATCGTCTCCCGCCTTGCCTGTGAGGATCAGCGTGTAACGGAAGCGATTGCTGCGCAGATAGTTCTGGATGGCGCGGGCTTGATCGTACGGGGTCCCGGCTTGCGCGGTAACTTGCTTGGCAAGCTCGGGGATGCGCGGATCGAGTGTGGGCAGCTGCAAGTAGGTGTCCGCAATGCCATCGGGATAAGTCGTTCCCGCGGCGCGCAATTTAGCAACATCCGGATTGGGCAAGCGCGAAAATCCTGAATAGCGAATCGCGGTGTAATTGTGAAATGGATTTAAGAGCGTGCCCCCGCTATCGCGAAAAAGATAGGTGTTGCGCACCACGCCATAAACGCTGCTGGCCTGCCCGCTAAAATTCCCGCGCAGCTTTACCGCCGCGCCGGGGACGAAGAGCACGTCGGTGGACATGGGCTCCAGCACTGCGGTGTACAACAGCCCGGGGATGCTCGGATTGTTTTTTCCTTCGCTAACGTCGATCCAACCGTCGACATTGGGCGACAACGCCTCGTTGCGGCGTTCCGGAAAGGTCCAGCGTTTGCCGTCGAAATTGGCCAGCGCGTTGCCGCGCCAGCGCAGCAGCGCGTAGCCCACGGGATGCCCGGTTTCGATGCGCATCACCACGGTGGAATCTTTTTTTAACTCGCCGATTTGCCCTAGTTCGACTTCGTCAGTGAAACCCGTGCCCAGCGGAGGATTAAAGCTGGTGCGGCCGAGGTACCCGGCGCTGATGCGGGGAAAGAGAAAAAACAGCACCCCGCCCAGCAAGATGGCGCCGAGCGACACGCTGAACACGGCGAGAGCCAGCGCCCGCGCGAACCGCCGCTCCCGGGCCTGTTGCGCGGCGGAAAATGGCGGCGCGATGGCCCCGCGCCCGGCCCGCCGCAGTTCCATGCTCACAAAGGTGGACACCGCAAAAATCAGGTACAAAAAGAAGAACAACAAAAAGGTCGTGTCGACCGTCAGCACTGCAGCAGCCAGCACGCCGGCAAACGAAAGCATGGCCAGAAACAACGCATCGCGATCCGTGGTTGCGCTGTATAGCCGCACCACCATCACAAACAGCAGAAAATGCACCACCGCCACCAGCGCCGCGAATAGCGGCGGGTTCGAGGAGTTGGCCACGAAGGCTCGCGAAAACAGCACGATGTCCACAGGGAAGAAAAACAGATAGCCGATCACCAGAAATGTGGCGGGCCGGGCACCAAGTTCCGCCGGTTTCCCCAGCCACAGACGCAAGCCCTTGCACAGCACCAGCAGCAGGGCGCACAGGGAGGAAAAGCCGTCCAGCTTGCCCGTGGTGGCAACGATGGAAACGGAGATCAGCAGCAGAAAGAACAAAGACAAGCGGAAAACCCGTTCCGCCGTAGGCGCGGGAATCTGCGGAAATGTCTGGGAAGTTGCCATGGGCAAGGGTAAATCGTAACACTCCGCACCCCGGGCCGCCCGATTCCGAGCGGTTCACGCAGCCAAAGGATAACTTTTGTCCCGTCCGATTCAGGAGCCAGCCGCGACACCACCGTGCTTTTGTAGGGGTGTCCGCCGCGGCGGACTGCGCCAGTCTCGCCAAGCACCGTCCGGAGCGTCAGTCCTAAGGTTTTGTAGCGGTCGCCTTCTGAGGCAGGCGCTTTTCTCCAGACGCAGCGCGGGCGATCTTTCTTGTCAGATTAGAGATCGCCAGCGTAGTTGCTTTCTCCAGTGCAACGGTCTTCGCTCCGGGCAGCGAAGGCAAGTTCGCAACCGCAACTCGAAACGGGAAAACGGAAATTTGTCGGTAGGTGACCGCGTGGCGAACGCGCGCCAACGGCGTCAGCAGGCCTCGGGCTGATCTTTTCTCGGCCAGGAGCGAGCGCAGATACGCTTGCAACTCGCTTTGTGGATCGCCAGTGACCGCGACCGTGGGGAAGTGCCACATCTTGGACACCAGCGTAGGCACGTGTTCGGCCGTAATCTCGCCCCCGGCCGGAGCCGGCGGGGGCAGCAGTATCGTCTGCCCGCGTGCGTCGACAAATACCGCGGACGCCAGCGTCACCAACACCGTCGCTCGCTTGCGGCGTTTTTCCGGGATGCTCTCCTGCAAACCCAGCCTCCGCGCCGCGCAAAATCTCGCCGCGGGACAAAGCAAGCACTGCGGCGCCCTCGGCGTACACACCGTCGCGCCCAACTCCATCATCGCCTGGTTCCAATCGCCGGGCGATTTGCGATCCAACAATCGATCGGCGTCCTCCTGCAGCGCGCGCCAAATCGCCGGCTCGCGCAGGTCGCCGCGCACCACAGACAGCCGCGCCACCACGCGCGCCACGTTGCCATCCAGCACCGCCAGCGGTTGCTCGAACGCAATGCTTAGAATGGCGGCCGAGGTGTACGTCCCAATCCCAGGCAGCGCCAGCGCTTCCCCCTCCAGCCCGGGGAATTTCCCAGAGTGTTTCGCTACGATCTGCTGCGCCGCGCGCTGCAGATTTCGCGCCCGGCTGTAATAACCCAGGCCTGACCATAGCCGCAGCACTTCCTCCTCGGGAGCCTCCGCGAGCTTCGCGATGCTGGGAAAGCGTGCCAGAAACCGCTCGAAGTAGGGAATCACCGCCGCCACGCGCGTCTGCTGCAGCATAATCTCCGAGACCCAAACGCGGTACGGATCTCTGTTCAAGCGCCACGGCAGCTCGCGCCGGTGCAGGCGAAACCATTTCAGTAATGTCCTGCGAAAAGTCCGAAGTTCCGTCCCAGCAAGCATCGTGGCAAGAATCTTCGCACACTATTTTGGAGTGCGGCGGTTCACCCTGCGTGCTCTGAGAGAAGGGCTTGACGTGGCTTTGTCGGCTTACAGCATATCGTCAAGAAAAATCACATACGAGGAATGCCATACCGCCGCCGGAATCGACCCGTGCGGTTGGCTGGTAATCACAATCTTGAATAAATCCGGGGCAGCAGCCAGCTCCGTGATCAAGGCGTGCCCCGGGTCCGGCGGCAACGCCTCCGCCACCGCCAAATGCCGCAAAATCGTAAAAATGTTATCGGCTGCCGCGGCTAGCTGCGTTTCCAGTCCCGCGGTGCGAAACTGCAGCATGGCGTTGCTCTCGGAAAAATGCCACGCCAGGCTGGCGCACAAAGTCACCGCCCGCTCAAAGCGTTCCGCCGCCGATTGCGCGGCGCCGTTGCCGTTCGGCGGTTTTGCATCGACGTGGGGATCAAGCACCAGCAGCACCCGGCAATCATCATCCCTCGTGAACTCCCGCACCATCAGCGTCCCGTACCGCGCCGTGGCCTTCCAGTGCACGTGCCGCGCGCTGTCCGTGGCTACGTAATCGCGCAGCGCGTACAAATCCTGCCCCTGCCCTTTGGCCACGCTTTCCAGCGAACCCTGCAGCCCCGGAAGAATCTCGATGAGCTGCTGCGTGCGTTCCACCGAGGGATACACAAGCGCTTCGGTAGGCAAATCCAAGCGCCGAGCTTTCTGCAAAAATCCGAAAGGAAAGCGCGTGACAATTCGAAAGGCATCCTGGCGATACAGTCCGCGGCGCGGAAAAGTCATAGGTACCGCCTGCGACAGGCTTTCGCGCTTCGGCAAATACGGAAAATAAACGGGCGTGTCCAGAATTGCCGGAGCCGACTCGCCCTTTTTTGTGGCTGCTTCCACGCGCAAGGAGAACGACGGCAAAGTAATTTTCTCGTTGCGCAGCTCGATGGCTGCGCGGACCGTCTGCCCCGCAAAGATGTGTTGCGGCAGCTCCAGGCGCAGCTCCACGCCGGTCAAAGTGATAGAAGAAAGAATTCCCGACATCAAAATTGCCGACACCAGCGTGGC
>DATFYV010000240.1:0-3527 GCA_035314845.1 Candidatus Acidiferrum sp. | reverse complement strand
GCGGATGTGCGGCAAAAGGCGAACGCCGAAAGGGCAGATGGCCTTGGCGTTTCCGGGGGACAACGGAGGACTGCGGCGATTCTGGCAGCGACGCTACTTTGACTTAAATATTTACTCGCGCGGGAAGGTTGCGGAGAAGCTGCACTACATGCACGCGAATCCGGTGAAGGCGAAGTTGGTGCAGCATCCTGGAGATTGGCCGTGGAGCAGTTGGTGTTATTGGTATAGAAGAGAAGGGCTTTTGAAGATGGATCCTTGGGACTGAGAACTCGAACGGTCGAGGCTGCACGCCTACGCACAGAGGGGCCCGCCCTTTGCAAAAAACGCAAAGGGTAGGCCACCCAGGAGGTTTCTTGGGTTTTAGGGATGGCCCACCGACCAAATTCAACTTCAAGAAAAAGCTCGCAACAGCCGGGCTGCCACTCGCCGGGCGGCGAGATTGTTGCGAGGAGGGGCCCACCCTTTGCAAAAAGCGCAAAGGGTAGGCCACCCAGGAAGGTTCGGGCTACGGCCTCGAGTCAACCGCACCTCAGTGGGGTTTTCCGCCGCTGGGCGGGGCGGCGGGATGGGGCGCCTGCTGCTGTTGAACATGTTGCGTCTGCGCGGCGTGCTTTTGTTCGAGCTGCTGCGCTTGCTGCTGGTGGCGCTGTTCCATTTGTTGTTTTTGCTGGTCGTTGTAGTTTTTCTGGGCGGCTTGCTGGTGTTCTTTTTCTTGCTGCTGTTGCAGCTTTTGGTGTTCCTGGTTTTGTTTGGCGGCCAGCTTGTCTTGTTGCTGCTGGTATTTTTTGTCGGTGGCGGGGTTGCCGGTGTTGGGTGGCGTGGACTTGTGGGTATCTATTTCGCTGGCGTGACCCGGAGTGGGACGTGCGGCCGTGCCGGTTTCAGGGCGATTCTCGTTGGCTGCGGGCCGGTTTGCGCTAGCGGCGTTGGGACGATTTTCGTTCGCGGCGGGATTGGCTGCGTTGCCGCCGCGGGTGGCGTTGGCAGGAGGCGCGTGGTATTCGCCGCCGGCGGAGCGGGAGGGTACGGCGCCGCTCTTGAAGTCGGCAGGGCGGGCGGTGGCGGCGATGGGCGGCTTGCCTTGATTGGCTGAAGCGCGCAGCTGAGGATTGCCGCGGGCGGCCTGGACGTGCTGGGCTTGCGCGGCTACTGGCGCGACGTGGTGCTCGCTGGAATAAGACTGCTCTTGCGGCGTAGGCCGCGCTTCGACGCCACCCTGGCCACCGTTATAGCTGACGCGATTCACGGTGACGTTGTTAATGGTGGTGTTGTAGGTGTTGTGGATGATGGTGGTATTTACGTGGTTGACGTAAGTGTTGTAGGCGAAGTGGCCGCCTTCCCAACGTCCGCCTTCATAGCCTACACCGACGTAGCCGAAGCCGTAAGCGATGCCGCCGTAGAAGCCGACGTGCGGTCCCCAGTAGCCTTCATGGAAGATGAAAGCGCTGCCGCCCCAGCCCCAATAGCCGGGAGTCCATAGGAAGCCAACCTCGGGTGGTTCGACCCAGGTGCCGGGAACCCAGTAGTAGCCGTCGTCATCGTCGTAGGCCCAATAGCCGGGGGTCCACAGCCAGCCGTCCGCGGGACAGATGGGTTGTTCATACACGGGAATGGGTGGGGGAGCGAAGCCGACGGAAATGCCGACGGCGATCTGCCCGAACGAGACTTGGGATAGCGCAAGCAAGAGCAGCGAAAACGCCAAAGCACGAATTGCCATGAATCGTAGTGGAACTGCAATACGCATGGAGCATCCTTCTGCCTGCTCATCCTTTTCATTGCCCGGTACAGCGCGCGACTAGGCGGGCGTGGATGGGAGGCGAGTTTTTGTAGTCAAACGGGGCCGAAAATCTTCAAAGCAATTCTAAAAGACTCACGAAGATTTTTCTAATACGGTCTTGCCTGTAGGCGTTTTGGGAAAATGTGGGAGATGGACGACGCGATTTTGCAACTCTTCCGGCGTGCGCGCTGATGCCAAATCCCGTCAGCGCGGCGGGCCGAATTCTTGCGCCAGCCCGTTTCTAAAAGGCGCCCTTTACAGTTTTACGGCCCGCCAGTAGTATGCAGGGGATTTAACTCTCCCATCGGCGAAGCGCGGCGTTCGGAAACCGCGCGCGCTGTTCATACGAGATTGGCCCCGTGATCTTCGACGATCTGCGCGCGATACAACTGCGGCACGGCTTTCTGCCCAAGGCGGAACTGGAGGCCTTGTCGCAGCGCACGCAAATGCCGCTGTATCAGATTCACAGCGTGGCCAGTTTTTATCCGCATTTTCATCTGGCGATGCCCCCGAAAGCCGAGGTGCGGGTGTGCGCGGATATGAGCTGCCACCTGCATGGCGCGGCGGAGCTGCGTGCGGACCTGGAGCGGCGCTTTGTGAGCGCGCGGGCGGAAGATGTGCAGATACGCGATGTCTCCTGCCTGGGGCGCTGCGATAAGGCACCAGCGGTGGCCATTAACGACCAGATTTTTACCGATGTGACGGCGGAGCGCGCCGAGCAGATTGCGCGGTCGGCGATGCGCGGCGATAGCGTGCATGAAGATCATCCGCAGATTCCGCGCGTGGCGTGCGCATCGGATCCCTACGTGGATGGCACGGGTGTGGGCGAAAAATACCGGGTGTTTCGCGATCTGACGCAATCCAAGGCGTTTGAGGCGGTGCTCAGCGAGTTAAAGGCTTCGGAACTGCGGGGCATGGGCGGGGCGGGATTTCAGACCAGCTTGAAATGGGATTTGGTGCGCCGCGAACCCGCCACGCCGAAATACGTAGTGTGCAATGCGGATGAAAGCGAACCGGGAACCATCAAGGACCGCTTTATCATGACGCATCTGCCGCACTTGTTGATTGAAGGCATGGCCATCGCGGGGATTGTGAGCGGCGCGAAGATTGGCGTTCTGTATATTCGCCACGAATATCACTTGCAGGAAGAGATCTTGGGCGAAGAGTTGCGGCGCTGCTATCAGATGGGTTTGCTGGGCAAAAATATTCTGGGCAGCGGGCTGGATTTTGATTTGCAGATTTTTGTCAGCCCCGGCGGATATATTTGCGGGGAAGAGACGGCGCTGATTGAGGCGATCGAGGGGCATCGCGCGGAACCGCGGAATAAGCCGCCATTTCCCGTGGCCGAGGGGTTGTTCCACAAGCCCACGGTGCTGAACAACGTGGAAACGTTTGTGAACGTGCCGCAGATTTTGGCGCGCGGAGTGGAATGGTTTAAGGCCCAGGGGCAGGGCGGGTCGCGGGGATTGAAATTTGTGGGCGTCAGCGGGCATGTGGCGAATCCCGGGGTGTTTGAAGTGCCGATGGGAACCACGATGCGCGAGGTGCTGTTCCATCATGCGGGCGGGATTCGCGGCGGGCGGGGGCTGAAAGCGTTCGCGCCTTCGGGGCCGTCATCCGGCTATTTGCCGGCGTCGATGGTGGATGTGCGGCTGGATTTTAAGGCGCTGGCGGATGCGGGCTCGATGCTGGGTTCCGGCGCGATTGTGGTGTGCGACGACAGCACTTGCATGCTCGATATGGCGCTGAA
>DATFYV010000239.1:0-4326 GCA_035314845.1 Candidatus Acidiferrum sp. | reverse complement strand
GACTCTTACTTGGTGAAATTGGGTGAGGCGGCGGTTCGAAGCCTGCACCCGGCAAACGGCAGCGAAACCGACTTCCTGGCGATCAGCTTTTCTTCGATCGACCACATTGGACATGCCTTTGGTCCGCGCAGCTGGGAGATTCAGGATGCCCTGGTACAGCTGGACCGGGATTTGGGCGACTTCTTTTCCGTACTGGATAAGGAGGTAGGGCGCGGGAACTACGTGGTGGCCTTCAGCGGGGATCATGGCGTCGCACCGATACCTGAAGATGTGACGAAGGCCGGCGGAGACGCCGGCTGGCTGAACATGGCGGAAGTTCAGACGCGAATCGAGAGCGCCTTGAAGCCGCTGAACTATCCGAAGCCAGCGGTAGCGAAAGCGGCAGGGGACGAGATCTACTTTGCTAAAGGGGTCTACGACCAACTAAAGGGCGATCCGAAGGCCATGGCCGCGGTACTGGATGCGATCCAAAACGTGCCAGGGGTGCTGCGCGTTTATCGAGCTGAGGAAGTGGACGACCCGCAAGCTACCGAGGACCCGATCCGCAAAGCCTTTGCGGCCAGCTATTTCGCCGGGCGGAGCGGGGATTTGCTCGTTGCGCCGAAGGCTTACTGGCCGGTCGGCTATGCTGTGCCCGGGAAAGAGCGCGCGGGAGGGACGACCCACGGGACTCCTTATTATTATGACCAGCGTGTGCCGCTTCTCCTGATGGGTTGGGGGATTCGTCCGGGCAGCTATTATCGCGCGGTGACCCCTGCGGATATTGCGCCGACGCTGGCGGAGCTTTGCGGAATCACCTTGGCGACCCGCGACGGGCAGGTTTTGGCGGAGGCCCTTCAGCCTAAAGGTAACGGAATATCCACAACTCGATAGTCAGCGTATTTCGGTGGCTTCGTGATATTCTTGGCCCGAAGTGAGCGCTGATCGAGAAGTCGATTTGAGCGTACAGATTGGCGCGCTGCGTCTGCGGAATCCCATTATTGCGGCTAGCGGCACGTTTGGTTACGGCCTGGAATTTGCCCACCTCGTAAATCTCGAAAAAATCGGCGGTTTCGTTACCAAGGGTTTGTCCCGCGAGCCCATGGAAGGAGCCCCCGCGCCTCGGCTCAGCGTTACGGCGTCCGGCATGTTGAATGCCGTCGGCCTGCAAAACGTTGGTGTGAAAGCCTTTGTGCGCGACAGGCTGCCCCTGCTTAGGAACTGCAATACCGCAGTGATTGCAAACGTGTTTGGCTACAACATAGAAGATTACATTGAGGTCATACGCCACCTCGAAGACGCTGAGGGCTTGGCGGGCTACGAGCTGAACATCTCCTGCCCCAACGTAAAGTGTGGAGGGATGCAGTTCGGGAGCGACCCAGCGCTGGTGGCCGAGGTAGTAGGTGCTGCGCGCAAAGCGGCGGCGCGCCGACCCCTTTGGGTGAAGCTTTCGCCCATGGTCACGGACATCGGAGTCATAGCCAGGGCGACTGCGGAGGCTGGGGCGGATGCTCTCACCGTGGCCAACACCTACCCGGCAATGTCCGTGGACTTTCGCACTGGAAAGTCAAAGTTGGGGAACCAGACCGGCGGCCTCTCGGGTCCGGCGATCAAGCCGATCACTCTGCGCTTGGTGTGGGAGGCGACCAAGGCGGTCTCACTCCCCATTATCGGCCTCGGCGGCATCGAAACGGTGAACGATGTGCTGGAATATGTGGCCGTAGGGGCTGCAGCAGTGCAGGTCGGCACGGCCAGCTTCGCTGACCCTGCGGCCAGTGAGGCACTTGTAGGGGATCTTGCGAAGGCCATTTTTGAGTCTAAGATGTTTACTATTAATGAGATACGAGATAATTTTTTGGCACAAAATGGTTGACATAATGACTCCACGATGCTACAATTTTTTGGATTGATGTAGCACAAAGAACACACTATGCGAAAACCATTGTTTATGATTTGGGCCGCAGTTCGCTGGGTTCCCCTAATGTTCCTCATCGCTCCGGTAATGGATGCCCCGCTCGTTGCGCACCTGAGCGCACCGGTTAAGCCGATTAAGAGTTGGGTAGGCAACGCGAGCTGGTATGGACCCGCGTTTAACGGCAAAAAGACCGCCAACGGCGAGCGCTTCGACTGCGAATCCCTGACAGCCGCTCACCCCAACCTACCTTTTGGATCGATCTTGCGAGTGGTCAACACGCGAACCGGTAAATTTGAGCTGGTACGTATAAATGACCGCGGTCCGTATCAAGAAGGGCGCGAAATTGATGTATCCTATCGCGTAGCGCGGAAGCTGGGGCTGATTCACGCAGGGGTGAACCAGGTACGCCTCGAGTTGCTGGAGCTGCCCGCCAAGCATTAGTGCATTAAATTTCCGGATAGGGGGCCGCACTGTGAGTTTTGATGCTCATCCCCGCAGCAGCCTGATCGTGGCCCTCGATTTCGATTCCCTCTCCTCGGCTGTAAAATTCGCCAGTAAAGTCGCCGACCTCGTCGGTATGTTCAAGATAGGATTGCAGTTATTTACTGCGGCGGGTCCAGCCGCGGTGAAAGAAGTCGCCGCCCTGGGCCCCGGTGTGTTCCTGGACCTGAAGTTTCACGACATCCCAAATACCGTGGCCGGTGCGGTCCTCTCCGCAGCGGCCATTGACGGCGTGGAGCTGATGAATGTGCACGCCCTCGGGGGAGCGGCGATGCTCGGCGCGGCGGTGCAGGCTGTAAATGCTGTTTCTGCCATGGGCGAAGACCGCCCGCACGTGCTGGCGGTGACCATTCTGACCAGCATGGATCAGAAGGCCATGCGAGAAGCGGGAATAGGCGGACCGGCGAAAGACAGGGTGGTGAAGCTGGCCCGGCTGGCCAAGAGCTGTGGCATCGACGGGGTGGTGGCCTCGGCGCAGGAAGCGCTGGCCATTCGCAAGGCCTGCGGGCGGGACTTCTTGATTGTAACGCCTGGGGTTCGGCCCGCGGATAAGGCTTTGGGCAAGAAAGCGGTCAGCAAAAAGTATGACCAGTCGCGCACGGCTACGCCAACGGAAGCGATCAAGGCGGGCGCCGATTTCGTGGTGGTGGGGCGGCCGATCCTGGACTCGCTGGATCCCCGGGCGGCGGCGCAAGAGATTGTCGACGAGATCGCAGCGGCCAAATAGTCTTCCTTTCCCTCCCCCCAGATTTCGTAAATGCACCGAAAATGAAGTAGTCTGGCGCTTGAAGACGCGGCGTGCTTCCTTCCATGGGTAATCCTTCTGCAAACGGCAATCCCTTGAAAAGCGTGATTGTGGGAACCGCGGGGCATATTGACCACGGTAAGTCGGCGCTGGTCGAGGCGTTGACTGGAACGCATCCGGACCGCTTGGCGGAAGAGAAGCGCCGCGGAATCACCATTGACCTGGGCTTCGCGTTTCTCGAGGACGACGGCGTGCGCTTCGGCTTTGTGGATGTGCCTGGACATGAGCGCTTTGTCAGCAACATGCTCGCGGGAGCTACGGGGATTGACGTGGTTCTCTTGGTGATAGCCGCAGACGAGGCTATCAAGCCGCAGACGCGGGAGCATTTTGACATTTGCCGCCTGCTGGGAGTCAAAAGCGGGGTGGTGGCGCTCACCAAGAGCGATTTGGTTGATGGCGACGCCGCGAGCCTGGTGCAGATGGAGGTCGAGGACTATCTGCGCGGTACGTTTCTGGAGCATGGCGCAATTGTGCCGGTTAGCGCCAAAACCGGGGCAGGCCTGGGCGAGTTGAAACAGGCCCTGCACCGTGCTGCGATGTCGGTTGCCGTGCGCACGGATTCGAGCTACCTGCGATTGCCCATTGACCGCTCGTTTGCCATGAAGGGATTTGGCACGGTGGTGACGGGGACGCTGATTTCCGGAAGCGTCGGCGGCGAGGACGAAGTGGAGCTTTTGCCCGGAGGCGAAAGACTGCGCGTGCGAGGCGTGCAGTCCGGCGGCAAGAGCGTCGCACGGGCATCCGCGGGACAACGCACAGCGGTGAATCTGGTGGGCATCGAGCATGGGGCCATTCGGCGCGGGATGGTGCTGGCCGCGCCGGGGGAATTTCGCGCAACACGACGGATCGATGCGCGGGTGGAATTGTTGGCCGGCGCGCCCAAACTGAAAAACCGCGCGCGGCTGCATTTCCATTGCGGAACCGCGACCACGGTGGCGGAGATTTTTCTGTATGGGCAAGCGGAGCTGGCTGCCGGAACGGCCGTGATGGCGCAGTTGCGCTTGCAGGACGAAGTCTTATTGCTGCCGGGGGATCGCTTTATCGTGCGGCAGTTCTCTCCGGTGGTCACGATCGGCGGCGGCGTGGTTCTCGATGCCTTGGCGCGGCGTCCCCTCCGGCGGGACAG
>DATFYV010000238.1:0-4936 GCA_035314845.1 Candidatus Acidiferrum sp. | reverse complement strand
CGGGGTGGACGTCAAATTTCAATATGCGGGCGTGGCTCGATTCGCTCAAAAACGGGCGGACGTTTGCGACGAATGGGCCGCTGCTCGAATTCACGCTGAGCGAAAAACAAATTGGCGATGAATTGATCTTGCCGAAGGCGCAGAACAGCGTTCCATTCACCGCGAAGCTGCGCTCGATTGTGCCGGTGGACCACCTGGAAGTGGTGTGCAACGGACAAGTGGCTCAGACGCTGAAGCTGGATGCGGCCCGAACTTCCAGCGATGTGACCGGCACTTTGCCGATTGGCGAGAGCGGGTGGTGCGTCTTGCGCGCTTCCAGCGATCAGGCCGAATACCCCGTCCTGGACAAGTACGTGTATGCGACCACCAGCCCCATCTACATCACGGTGGCGGGCAAGCGGCCGCGGTCGCCGGAGGATGCAAAATATTTTGCGGCTTGGATCGAGCGCGTCACGGAAGCGACCGCGGCTTATCCGGACTGGAATTCCCCTGCGGAGAAGGCGTACGTGATGGGGCGCCTAGCGGACGCCCGGAAGATTTACGAAAACCTCGAACGCTGATTCCTGAATTGCCCCCTGAAGATCCGTAATAAAGACAGGGGCACAAGACTCGTGCCCCTGCGAAACAATCGTTGAGGCCCAGACTATTCGACGAGGTGAATGGCCTCTTCGACGTGGTGGTGCGCCCTGTCAATGTGCTCGAAAGCGCGCGCTTGCAATCCCTGAGCGAAGGCGTTGTCTTCCTCCTGCGAGATGTCCTGATGCGCCTTATCCAGGAGTTGCAGTGCGCGATGCAGACGTCCGGCCCAAGCTACGTGGGTGTCCACCGGCGGGTGATCGTTAAGGTCCTTGCCGTCGTCGATGGCCGCGCGCTTAATTTCGGCGATAGCCTCATCGATTTCGTGAATGGCTTTCTTTTCCTGCTCGCGCAGTTCCCCGCCGTCGGGGCGCTGCAGATGGGCCCGTGCGGTGCGCAGGTCGGTTAGCGCGTGAAGATACGCGGGATGCTCCCGAGGGGGCGCCGGTTTGGCCGAGAGCACTGCCGGAATAGCCAGCAGCAGCCCAAAAAGTACGAAAGACAGCTTTAGAAGGTTTCTCATCGATGTGAACGCTCTCCTAGTGTGCAAGATGTTGCTGCAAGTAAGTTACGGGTGACCGAACACCGCTCTGCCCTGGAACACCGGATCACTGGGAGATCCGCAAGTACGCGCGGGCAGGCGTACAACCTGACGGTATAAACCGTAACCGAGGGTGCAAGTTGCGGCAAGCAGAAGGACGGAGACTGGTAGCCGGGGGGTAAACAGCGGCTAAGTCTCGCAGATTGTGAAGCTAACGGCACAAAAATTAAACCGGGACACCGAGGGCCTTCTCGGTTCGGCCAAGAGGCGAAACCAAGGCGCACCCCGATGTCCCGATTGGTTCTTGGGACTTCAGGCTTAAGTTTTTTCTCCCGAGGCCTCCTATGCTAGAAGCGAGAGGATTCCGGCCCGGGGCTAAGAATGCTGATTATTGGCTGCACCGGCACGGTTAGGTACCGTGCATACGCGAGTCCGGTAACAGGGTCAACGGAACTTTATCTGACGTCACAATGAACCCGTATGTCTTTTATTTTAAGTAGAATAACTGTTCACATGAACAAATACATGCGATACAACAAAGTTCGTGGTATGCTCTGCCCCGGCGCGATTTATTTATTCAAGGAAAGTTTCTATGCCCGCCTCGCAGACGGCTTTCTCACCTTCCCATCGTTTTGGCCTATTCGAGGTGAACCTCGCGGCCGGGGTGCTGACCAGACAAGGTGCACGGGTAAAGCTGCAAGAACAGCCGTTCCGGATTCTAACCTTATTGTTACAGCGGCCGGGTGAAATTGTTACCCGAGAGCAACTGCGCCAATCCCTCTGGCCGGAAGGAACCCACGTCAATTTTGACGGCAGCTTGAACGCCGCGCTCAAGAAGCTGCGGGCGGCGCTGCAGGATGACGCCGAAAACCCCCGGTTTGTCGAGACCGTGCCACGGCAAGGATACCGGTTTCTGGCGCCAGTGCACGTGGTCAATCCGGCGGCCATCCCCACGCAAGAAATCACCACACTGCAGAGCGACGCAAATTCCATCCAGGTACGCTTGCGGCTGAATCCCGAATTGACAGCGGAAGAGGTGCTGGCGGCGCATTGGGACCGCCACCGCGCGGAGCGCACGCAGCAATGGTTCGACGTGCTGCTCCCGGCCATTGGGATCCTGTTCGCTTCGTGGCTGGTGTTTTACATCGTCTACCCCGTGCCACGGCCCAGCGTGCAGCGCATGAACCGCATCACTTATGGCGGCCGCATCGACGAGTGGGGCGGGATCGTATCGGACGGGACGAGAATTTTTTTCCTGGAACGCGAAGGCAATCATTGGAGCCTGATGCAAACATCGGTGCAAGGGGGCAACACCGAGAAGATGCCCGTGCCGTTTGCTAACACCCGGCTGTTTGCCATGTCCCCGGATCACTCGCAATTCGTGATCGGACAGTTTGCGCGGCGGGAGGACGAAATGCCGTTGTGGTTGTGGCCGGTGCAGGGTGGTGAACCACGGCGGCTTGGCGAAGCGGTGGGTTCCGATCCAGCATGGTCGCCAGACGGAACGCAAATCGTGTTTGTCGGCGGCTCGAAACTCTATTCCGTGCATCGCGACGGCACCCTGTTGCATGAACTGGCGCATGTGAGCGGCCGGGCCAAATCGCCGGCCTGGTCTTGGGACGGAGCCACAATCCGCTTTACGGTGGAGACCGGGGATTCCGAAGAGCAATTCGCCGGGCAATTCGCTGGACAGGTCGTGGGGCAATCGATCTGGGAGATGTCCGCGAACGGCAGCGGATTGCACCCGGTGGTGATGCCGAACGCGCAGCCTCTGCGGCAGTCCGCGGGAAACTGGACCGCGGATGGAAAATACTTTTTATTTTCGGGGTGCGAAGAATACGAATGCAATCTTTGGGGCATGCGGGATACCTGGACTTGGTACCGGCGCTCGCAGCATGGTCCGTTCCCCTTAACCAGCGGGCCGGATTCGCTGCGAGTCGCGGTTCCGGCGCAGACCGGGACGCGAGTATTCGCGCTCAGCTTCCGGTCCCAGCGGGAGTTTCAGAAGATTGACGCGCAAAGCCTGCATGCCACGACCGTGGGCATTGGAACCTACGCCGAGCAGGCCAGCTTATCGCCCGACGGGGAGCTGGTGGCCTACATAAATCGGCCGGACGGTTCGCTGTGGAGCAGCCACGCGGACGGCAGCTCCCGCTTGCGGCTTACCAGCGCTCCGCTGCGCGGCGCGGACCCGCGCTGGTCTCCAAAGGGCGAGCAAATTCTTTTTACCGGAGCGCGGCCCGGACAATTGCGCCAGATTTACATGCTGTCGTCCGATGGCGGGGCGCTGCGCCCGGTGCTGCCGAAGTATTGGGAGGCAGCCAGCGCCGACTGGGCGGCGGACGGACATCGTATTGTTGTCAGCATGCGGAACTCGCGCACCCATCCGGAGTATGCGTTGTTCTTTCTGGAACCGACAACGGGAGTGTTGAAAGAGCTGCCGGACTCCGCGGAATTCAGTCATCCGCGGACCTCGCCAGACGGACGGTTTGTTGCGGCGCTCGACGAAACCGGACAGCGCTTGATGCTTTATGACGTGCGGAAGGAGACGTGGAGCGAGGGCGGCTCAGGGGGGCTGATGGGGACGCCGTATTGGGCGGCGGATAGTTCCGCGGTTTATTTTCAGGATGTGCTGGAGGATGAGGAGTCTGTATTCCGCCGGGAAATGGCGAGCGGGCAGGTGGTGCGCGTTGCAGGCTTCGGAGAGATCCTGCGGGGCAGCGCCAGTCATTGCGTTTTTAGCGGACTGGACCGCGACGGAAGTTTGTACATGATGCTGGAGCGCGGGTTAACCGATATTTACACGCTGGATCTGGATTTGCCGTGAGGATGGAAACTTTCTAGGGGCAGTTGGATGGGGCGGCCCGGCCTGCAAATCGAGCGCGGATCCAGCTGACCTGTTCGCTGACGGAGTTTCCGATCAGCGCGCTGGCGCCAAGGCTGGGATAGCTGACAAACACTACGCGATTCTTCAGGCTGCACAGCCGGGCCACTATGGGTGCGGTGAGTTCCGTGGGCACGTCCGGATCGGCATCGCCGCTGACGATCAACAGCGGAACTCCGGCAATCTTTTGTCCGGTGGTATTCCTGACAAAGAATTCTTGTACATAGCGATTATTTTGCCAGGCTGGTTGCAGCATTTGATTGGCCGCCAGCGGCGGCCCGGAGTTAGTTCCACAGGAGCGATCGACATACTGGAAGACTGGCATGGCGTCGGCGCTGAGCATGTCCTGAGGGCGGAAGCCGGGAGATACCGCGGCAATACCCTTGGCCAGAAACACCAGCGTGGCGTAGGAGGAGCTTTCCGCCAAGCGGGGGAACATCTGCCCGGGATCCGCCAGGCCGGAAATGGCGACGGCGCCGAGAAAGTTAGGGTCCGCGAGTTGCGCGGCCGCCTCTGCCACACCCACAGAAACCAGCCCTCCGTGGGCATAGCCGGCGACCAACCATTTGTCCGCCAGTTGCGGGAGCGCCGCGCGAGCCGCGGGCACCGCATAGAGTACGTCGAGTGCGTTGGAGCGCATGTCCAGCGCAGCATGGGGAAAATTGCTTCCCAGCCCGGCATAGTCCGAAGCCACCACGGCAAAACCCAAACCAACATACATGGACAGCAGCGGCCCATCGTTGAGATTGCTCACGAGGGAAGGAGCGCACTGGCGGGCTGAGCCGGTGAATTCGTGGGCCCAGGCAATGATGGGCCAGCCGCCGGGTGGAGGAGTTTTATCGGGGAACAGCACCACGCCGGATGCGGCTACGTCCTGCCCGTTCGCCGCGCGCGAATGATAGAGGATACGCACAACTGAAATCCTGTAGAACAAC
>DATFYV010000237.1:0-8214 GCA_035314845.1 Candidatus Acidiferrum sp. | reverse complement strand
CGCCGTCGAGCTGGTCGGGATGTTTCAGCAGGTGGCTGATTCCGCCGTCGCGCACCGAGCCGAGCATGATCATGCTGTTTCCGAAGAGGAGTTGGGCGTGGGCGATGGTGCCGTTATCGCCGGGGTAGACGGCGTGCCTGGAGAAGCCAAAGGCGTTGCAAAGCCACTCGATGGCGGCGGGAGCATTGCGGTAGCGGAAGCCGGGAATGATCAACGGATGAGGGATCGGGCTGGGCGCTAGATTTGGTGTGCTCACGTGAGTCTCCTTTTGGGGCAAGACTTCTCGCCAAATATTACGCATCGGATACGAAGAAATTTCAAATTTATTTTGCGGCTACGGTCAGGCGGGAAGTGTTGGGCTGGAGATTCAGGACGACCTGGAACCACCAGTTGGGTTCATAGCGGATTTGTACCGGAACGCCGCGGAGGGCGCCTTGAGTGCCGACGAGGAGCGTGAAATAGACTCTTTTACCGGTCAGCTGGTGGGTGGTGACGAAATCGAGTTGCAGGAGATTTTCGAAGGTGTTGTCGGCGAGGACGCCGCCTTTGGCGGCGTTGATTTTGGCTTGCAGCTTTGTGACGGGTTCGATGTGCTCGAGGGTCAAGGTGTTGACCTGGGAGTCATGGACATAACAAAGCGAAGCAGGCTTCGCGATCGCGGAGCTGTTCTGTGAAGCGTTCGATGCGGGAGCGTTTCTTAGCGCGGCGTCCATCAGTTCGGCGACGGTGCCCAGAAATTCGCCGGGGCGCGAGCAGTGGGAGCTGTCGTCGAGGGTCCGCGGAGGTTTTTCCGAGGAGCTCAGCTTTTCGATCATGAAGGGTTCAGCGGTGTCGTACTGGTGGAGGGTGTAGTCCACGTTGGAGTTCATTGGGACGACGAGAGAGAAGGCGTGGCCGGGTTCGACGCGGCTGAGCATGCCGGTGAAGGCGTGCTCGCCCTGGTCTTTTTCTTTCTTTAGCTCGGCTTGCATTTCGGAGACAGACTTGCCTTTGGAGGATTTCATGAAGCCGAAGAAGGCGCTGGCGGAAACGTCGTCCGGGGCGGACGCGGATGCCGGAGCGATGGGATTGCTGTGCCATTCGGCTTCCGTGCCGGCGCCCCAGCGATTGATCTGCTTGGGGGCCTTGGCGGGGTCGGAGCCGAAGAGAACCTGAAAAAGTTCCAGACGTGGCTCGTCTTTGGAAACGCCGCGGCGGATGTAGCCGCCGCCTACGTCGTCCTTGGAAACCCAAAAGAAGAGCAGGCGGAGGCGTACGGTCATGTCGTAATCAAACTGGGCCAGGTCGCGGGAAGGGCGCTGAACCCAAGCGAGGGTCTCGGTGATGGGCGGGCGCTCGGAGGCCGGCGGAGGCGGAGGATTGGGAGGACGGGTGACGGCACAAAATGGGACGGCCAGGAAGACGGCAAGAGCTATTAGGCGAAGATAATTTTTTGGCGAAGGGGAGTGGAAGAGAGTTGCAAGACGAAGGCGGCAAGAACGGGGAGTAGAGTTCACTCTTTGTATCGTAAGCATAACCTTGTTACGCAAGATTGACAGAATGTTGAAAGAATGCGGGCAGTTTCGTAACCGCTAAGGAGCACTTTTGACTCCAAAGTGAGATTAGCAGATAGCGATGCGACGCACAGCTGCAAGGATTTACGGAGCGGCGTAGCCAAAATGAAGGCAATGGATGCGTTGGGTGGCAAGAATACGGCGGCCATGGTTGCTGGCCCTCTGCGTGCAGTTGCCCATGAGGGAATGCCCACTCTTCGGACGCACAGTAGTATTACAGGGCGGAAGGACGCCGGAATGCAGGATTTGGCAGGCGTCAGTGTCTGGGAAGTCTTGCGGCGGTTCCTGCGTGAGCCGCAAAAATACCTGCTGGCGCGCTGGAACTGGAAGTCGGCGGTACTCAGTTCGCTGTTTCGCGCGGTGATCTTCTTTTTTGCGAATTTGACGGCAGGATTGCCCGCAGCCATGGCGGCGATGAGCACGGAACTGATTTTTCGGGGAATTACCTCGGGATTTTACGGAGCGCTGACGGAGGGGTTTCGCGAAGCGGAACCGCCGTGGGCGGCGGCGGTAGGGGTGCTGATTGTGTTGCCGTTCGCCAACCACGCCATGGAGTTTGTGGTGCATTGGCTGCGAGGGACGCGCAACCTGGTCCCGAGCATCACGGCTTCGCTGATTTTTACGGCGCTTTCGACGCTGTTTAATCTGTATGCCATGCGCCACGGAGCGTTGATCGTGGGAAGCGGGCGCGGTTCGCTGCTGGAAGATTTACGGCGCATGCCGGGCCTGGTGCTAGATTTCATTTTACTGATTCCGCGGCGGCTGATCGCCGGGGCTGCGCGCGGGGCGGCCGGCCGGGATGTGTCTTAAAAGGTAAGCAGCATCACAAATGTTGACCTCGGTGTCATCGAATAATAATGCCGTTTATTTAGCTTCAAGGAAACGATGTTTGGGAGGCTTCCTTGGAGAATGTAACGACCGTTCAGAAGTACCGCGAGCCCGGGCAGTTTACCCATAAATATCGCAGTGGCGTGTCGCTGCATAGTCACACCATGCATTCGCGGGAGTTTCTTGGGCGCTTGCCGGGGTATATCCGCAAGACGCCGATCGCGTCGTTTTTCATCGAATGGGAACTTGGGCGCATGCATTTGTACACCGGGCGAGCGGTGGATTTCAAAAAGGTATATTGGACGCCGCCACTTTCCGCGCGAGAAGCGCACGAGCTGGAGCGGGAGCAGATTGCGCAGCGGCTGGGTTTGCAGGCGCTGGTGTCGCTCACGGACCACGACACCGTGGAAGCCGGATTGCATTTAAGAATGCTGCCTGGAACGGCGGGTGTGCCGGTGTCGGTGGAATGGAGCGTGCCATGCGAGGGCACGATTTTCCATTTGGGGGTGCACAACCTTCCGGCAGAGCAGGCGCACGGGTGGATGGAGGAGTTTGCCGAGTTTACGGCGAAGCCGAGCACGGGAAGACTGCGCGAACTCTTTGGCGAGCTAAATGCTAATCCAGGCGTGCTGATCGTGCTGAATCACCCCTTTTGGGATGCCGATGGCGGGGCGGCGGAGCGGCATGAGGTAGCGCTTTCGAACTTTTTGAAAAGGTGGCGGAGCTCGATTCATGCGTTGGAGCTGAATGGATTGCGCTCGCGGCGGGAAAACGCTGAAGTGTTGCGACTGGGAGAAGCGGTGAATTTGCCGGTGATTTCGGGGGGCGACCGGCATGGCTGGGAGCCGAATGCCACGTTGAATGTTACCGCGGCTGCGACGTTTGAAGAGTTCGTCAACGAAGTGCGGCTAGAACAACGGAGCAAAATTGTGCTGATGCCACAATATTTCGAGCCTTTGCGGATTCGCCTGCTGGAGAACACCTGGCACGCGCTCAGCGATGCGCCGGGCGAATTTGGGCGGCGGCATTGGATGACGCGGGTGTTTATTCCGGATGAAAAGGGCGCGCCGCAACCGCTCTCCGACTTTGCGGAAACGCGCATCGAAGAGTTCGTCGAACCCATGCGCTGGGTAGTGGGCCTGCTGGCCAGCCCGCGATTGCGGCCGGCGCTGCGCATGACGTTTTTGGGGCACGAGGAAGGTGGTTTATGAGTGCAAGTCCGCGCGTGGCGTTATTTTGCGAAACGTTCCAGGAGGTGAACGGCGTGGCGCTGACGGCGCGGCAACTGGTGGCGTTCGCGCAGCGGCAGGGGCGTCCGTTCTTGGCGGTTCATGGAGGGCAGCGAGTCGCGCAGTTCAGAGAGGGATGCGTGACGCGGCTGGAGTTGCCGCGTGGCCCGGTGAGTTTCCCCATTGAGAGCGATCTGCGCTACGACCTGTGGCTCTGGCGGCATGCGGCGGAAGCGCGCAAAGCGCTGGAGGTATTTCAGCCGGACGTGATTCATGTGACCAGCCCAGGGGAGTTTGGGCAGTTGGGTGCGTATCTCGCGCATGCGTTGAAAATTTCGTTGGTAGCTTCGTGGCACACCAATTTTCACCAGTTTGCGGCGCGGCGGCTGCAGAAAGTGCTGTCGTTTTTGCCCTCCAGCTGGTCGGGCGCATGCTGCACCTTTGCGGAGCGACTGGCGCTGCTGGCGGTGTTGCGGTTTTATAAGTTGGCGCGCGTGACCCTGGCGCCCACTCCGGAGCAGGTGCGCTGGCTGGAGCAAGAGACGGGCAGGGCGTCGTTCCTGATGGCGCGCGGCGTGGACACACAGAAATTTAATCCCGCGCATCGCACCGTGACAGACGATACGGTGCGGCTGGGCTATGTGGGGCGGGTGACGCCGGAAAAGCGGGTGCGGTTTCTGGTGGAAGTGGAACGCGCGCTGGTGGCGGCGGGCTACGACAATTTTTCCTTCCTGGTGGTGGGCGCGGGTAGTGAACGCGGCTGGCTGGAGCGGCATCTGAAGCGCGGAGTTTTTACCGGAGTGCTGCGCGATGCCAGGCTTGCGGAGGCTTACGCCAACATGGATGTTTTTCTGTTTCCCTCGCGCACGGATACCTATGGGAACGTGATCCAAGAGGCGGCTGCGTCCGGCGTGCCGGCGATTGTGACTAGCGAGGGGGGCCCAAGAAATCTGGTGGTTCCTGCAATCACGGGATTCATCGCTGCAGACGACCAGGAGTTCATCAGGCGCACGCTGGAATTGATGGCGGACCGGGAGAAACGGCGCGCCATGGGAGCCGCTGCACGCGAAAACATGAATGGCGTTTCCTGGGATGCGGCGTTTGAAATGACCTACGCGGCTTATCGTTACGGGCAGCAGACGGCGCCGATTCCCGAGAAGGCGGCGGTGAAGTCCGCGCTGCTGCCGCGCCAAGGTTCCCCTCGCAAGGTTGGCGCGGCCTCCAGCTAAGCGCGCTCCGTCAACCCTCGCCAGCCACGGGTGCAATTTCTTCCAGCAACAATTTCGCGGTACTGTTCATCGTATTGGTATCCTCGGTGCGTCCCGATGGCGAGGCGCGCCTAAGGGGGACGAGCATGCCCGCGGAACCTGCTTCGGAAGAAAAATCAGTGCTGAAGAATCCCTTGGTGTATTCGTCGGCGGTGATTCTGATTGTGCTGATCTATGTGGCCTACATACTGATTTCGCGCAATCAGGAAAATCGCGCCATCGAAAGACGCGCCGCGGAGCAGCAGGCGGCCACCCAGCAGCGCGAGGATCGCGCCGTCTTGGAACAATTGGGAGGGAAAGAGCTGGCGATCCAGACCTTCTATGCGAGCCCAAGCGCGGTGCATAAGGGCGAGACGGCGCAACTGTGCTACGGCGTGGCTAACGCCAAGGTGGTCAAGCTGGAACCGCAGGACAATCCGGTCTGGCCGTCGTATAGCCGCTGCGTGGATGTGAAGCCCGCGAAGACGACGACGTATACGTTGACGGCAGAGGACGCGGCAGGGCACCGCGTCACGGAAACGCTGGAGGTCAAGGTGCGGTGATGGGGGCGATTTTCGGGCCCCTTGGCTTGCCGTCCTGCAGTCGCGGCTTGTAGCCGCAAAAGGTACCCATCTATAATGCTCGTTTACCCGGCGGCCGCTAAGGCAAGCGTGTTAGCGGTGGGCCGGAAGAAATTGGTGCCGACGAAAATGTCTGAAGCGATGAACGATCCGCTGGCGAAAATTAAACAGAAACTGCAGGACGAGATTGAGACGCTTTCGCATGAGTTGAACGTGGAGCTGCCGAAAGAGATCGCCGTGGCGCGCGCGCATGGGGACCTGTCCGAGAATGCGGAGTACAAGTACGCCAAAGAGCGGCAAGGCTACGTGAATGCGCGGATGGGGCAGCTAAAGAAGCGGCTGGGCGACCTGGGAATGCTAAATCTGACCAATATTCCCAAGGACCGCTCCGGGTACGGCTCGCGGATCGTGGTGCTGGACACACAAAAGGATATCAAGATTGAATACAAGCTGGTAAGCAGCGAAGAGGGCGATGTGGAGAAAGGACTGATTTCCACGACTTCGCCGATTGGCAAAGCGCTGCTGAACCGCAAGGTTGGGGATGAGATTGAAGTGACCACGCCCGCGGGCAAGAAAGAATTTGAAGTGTTGAAGCTGGTGACCATTCACGACGACATCTAGCCGGCAGACTTTTCCTTTGCGCCGCTAGCCTGCCTGATTGCGCAATTTTTCTGATGAAACCAGCTCTTATCGTTCACGGTGGCGCCTGGGACATCCCGGACGAGGCCGTGGAGGCTTGCGTGGCGGGGTGCAAACGGGCGCTGACCGCAGGCTGGACCGTGCTGGCAGGTGGAGGCGCGGCGCTGGACGCCGTGGAAGCGGCGATTGTGGTGCTGGAAGACGATCCGGTTTTCGATGCCGGTTATGGCTCGCACTTGAATCGCGATGGACAAGTAGAGTGCGACGCCATCGTGATGGATGGGCAGACGCTACGCGCTGGAGCAGCGGCCACGCTGCATCACGTGAAAAATCCCATCCGCGCGGCGCGCGCCATCCTGGAGCGCTGTCCGCATATGATGATGGTGGCGGAAGGCGCGGAGTGCTTTGCGAGAGAAAATGGCGTGTCGCTGTGCAAGGCGGAAGAATTGGTTAGTGAAGCCGAGTGGGAAGCTTGGTTGAAATGCAGAAAAGATTCTCACGCCGCGGAGCATCATCGCGGTCACGAGCAAGGCACGGTTGGCGCGGTGGCCATCGACCGCGAGGGGCGATTGTTTGCCGCGACCTCCACTGGCGGGACTTGCTGTAAGCTGCCGGGCCGCGTCGGGGATTCGCCGCTGATTGGCTGCGGTTGTTATGCGGACGAGGAGGCTGGCGGAGTATCCTGCACGGGGTATGGCGAAGCAATCATGAAAGTAGTGATGGCTAAGAGCGCGACGGACTTTCTGCGCGTGAACGCTTCCAGAGCCAACGAAGCGGGCGACTCAAACGCAAGCGGCGCCATGCAAGCGGCGAAAAAAGCCGTAGAGTTGCTGGCGGCGCGCACGAAAGGCACCGGCGGCCTGATTTTGCTGGACCGTGAGGGAAACCCGGGATTTGCGTTTAACACGCCGCGGATGGCGTACGGATATGTGGGAACAGATGGAGCATTGATTTCGACAGTCGATTGACAGCGCGGTGATTCACACTTCCCTGGAGGATTTTGCTTATGAAGTATCGGCGGTTCGGGCGCACGGGATGGGAAGTGAGCGAGATCGGTTATGGCATGTGGGGCATGGCGGGCTGGAGCGGATCCGAAGATGCGGAATCGCTGGCGGCGCTGCAACGCTTCGTGGACCTGGGAGGGAATTTTTTTGATACCGCGTGGGCGTATGGGGATGGGCACAGCGAAGAGTTGCTGGGTAAAGTTCTGCGCGCAAACGCTAGCAAGCGTTTGTTTACGGCCACGAAGATTCCGCCCAAAAATCGCCAGTGGCCGAGCCGCAGGGAATTTTCGCTGGACGATTGTTTCCCGCCGGCCTACATCGAAGAGTATGTGCACAAGAGCCTGAAAAATATCGGCTGCGATACTCTGGACTTGATGCAATTTCATACCTGGGAAGACGGCTGGCTAAACGACGATCGCCTGGCGACCTCCATTGAAAAAATGCGCGCCAGCGGCAAAGTGGGCGCGGTGGGTATCAGCATCAATCGCTGGGAGCCGGCTAACGGAATTCGCGCGGTGCGTTCCGGATTGATCGACGCGGTGCAAGTGATTTACAACATTTTTGATCAGAATCCCGAAGATGAACTGTTCCCGGCCTGCCGCGAACACGACGTGGCGGTGATCGCTCGGGTGCCATTTGACGAAGGAACCTTGACGGGCACGCTGACGCTGCATAGCAAATGGCCGGCGAGCGATTGGCGAAGCACGTACTTCGTTCCGGAAAATTTAGAGGCCAGCGTGGCGCGCGCGGAAGCGTTGAAACCCTTCCTGGCACCACAGATGAATATGCCGGACATGGCATTGCGATTCATTCTGCATAATCGCGATGTGAGCACGGTGATTCCGGGAATGCGCAAGATTCGCAATGTGGAGGCCAACATGGACTCGAGCGATCGCGGGCCGTTGCCGGAAGCGCTACAACAGGAGATGCGCAGGCACCGCTGGGATCGCGTGCCCACGAAGTGGTCGCAGTAAAGCTGGTTAGAAAATTTAGGCGGTTTGTTTCAGCGCGCGTTCCACCAGTGTCAGGCAGCGATCGGCTTGCTCGCGCAGCAATTCTTCCTGTTCTCCACGAGAGCTCTGCGCATTGTGTAATTCGTCGGCGATAGCCAGGGCGGCCAATACCGCGATCTT
>DATFYV010000236.1:0-4345 GCA_035314845.1 Candidatus Acidiferrum sp. | reverse complement strand
GCCAGCACAATCCAGTCCGGCTTCGTGCGCGCCACCAGCGCACGCACCTGCTCGGCGTCGCGAATGTCCGCATCGCGCGTGGACGCCGGAATAATTTCGTCCTGCGTCCACTCTTTCAGCAGGTCCGTTCCCAGCATGCCGCTGGCGCCGATCAGCAAAATACGCATGAGCCTTTACTTGTGCTGGATTTCCCAATCGTAGGCGATACTCGGATCGTTGTAGGCGATGCGTAGCTCGTCGGCGGGATTGTAATGGCGATCCGTGAAATACAGCAGTTGGATGGGCTCCACGCCCAGCGCTTTATAGCCGTGCCCGACTCCCGGAGGAATCAGAATTTGCCACGGGCGGAAGCGTCCCGCATAAATTGTATTAATGGCCCCAAACGTCTTGGAATCGCGGCGCAAGTCGTACAGAAACACCTGCACCATGCCGGAAACCGGCGTCCACAAATCGGTTTGCTCGGAATGATAGTGAATGGCCTTGATGGTGCCGGGGTAGGTTAGCGTAAACGAAACCTGAATCTGCCGCGCGCCCTCCGGCGTCATGTTTGCCGCCAGCCCTTTGCCCAGACGCCCCACTTCCATGAAGAAGCCGCGATCGTCGGGATGCACTTGCAGCGCTTCGATTTTCACTCCGTCAATCAAATCCGGGGAGTCCGCTTTGAAAATGATTTTCCCCAGAGTTTTTTCCGAACGCGCCAGAATGGCCATCGCGATGCCGTTTTTCGTGCCTAGGGATACGATTTTGTCGGTGCCGGGAGTTGCCAGAACTTCGGAGGCCATGAAATCACTCACTTTGCTTGGGATTTGATATGCCGGAGAGCGAAATGCCGGCGCTCCGCTAGCTATTTCCTGAGGTTCCGTTAAGCGCTTGCCGCGCCTGTTCTGCCACGGGAGATTTGGGATCCAGGCTGATCACTTTTTGCAATTCCGCGCGGGCCTTGGCGCTGTCATTCAATTTTTGATACGTCAGGCCTAGATGATAGTGATACGTGAGGTTCTCCGGTTTCTTCTTAATGGCGTCCTCAAACAGCGGCGCGGCCACGGAAAACGCGCCGTTACGAAAGTACGCCCAGCCCAGCGTGTCCGCGGAACTCGGCAGGTTCGGCAATCCTTTGTGGGCGTTCTGCGCCAGCGTCAGCGCCACGTTTACGCTGCCGCCGTGTTCCAGCAGCAAATAGGCCAGGTTGTTGGACGCCACCGGCTCATCCGGCCGCAGCGATAAAACTTTCTGATACGCCGTTTCGGCCTGCTCCCACTTCCCTAGCGCCTCGGATTGACTGCCGATGGCCATATACAGCCGCGCGTCAGTGGGGGAAATCTCCGCAGCTCGTTGATAATTGGCAATGGCGGCCTCAGGTTTCCTCTGGAGCACCTGTACATCGGCCAGCAGCGCGATGGCAGCCACATTTTGTTTGTCCAGCTCCACCGCGTGCAGCAAGGTGCGCTCCGCGTCCTCAGGCTGGTGATTGTTCATCTGTGCGCGCGCCACCAGGTTGAGCAGTTGCTGGTTGTCCGGGGCCTGCTGCAGCTGATCCTCGGCCAGCTTAAGTGCGTCCGCGGGCTTACTGCGGGAATACGCCACGCCCATCAACCCCTCAATCGCTTCCAGCGAATGCGGGTCGCGGCTTAGCGCCTGGCGGTACGCCGCCTCGGCATCATTCACGCGCTTCTGCGCCATGCGCATTTCGCCCAGCTTCACGTAGCCCAGCGGGCTTTGCGGGGCCATCTGGATTACATGATTCACGTCCGCTTCGGCCGCCGTGGCATCGCTTTGATTGAAGCGCGCGGTGGCGTGAAACAAATAACCTTCCGGCGACCGCGGGGCGACTGTCTCTAGCTTGTTGGCGATCACTTCGAGGCCCTTCCAGTCGCGGCGCTGCGTGGTCATGGTGCCCAGGTCGCGCCAGGCCTCCGCGTAACCGGGGCGCAAACGCGTGGCCTCATGCCATTCGTGCTCCGCTTCTTGTGGGTCCGCCTTCGCCGCTAGCGCCACACCCAGCAGGAAGTGTCCCGTGGCGTTGTCCGGAGCGTTCTTGGTCACCTGCCGCAACACCTGGATACTTTCGTCCCACTTCTTCTGATTGTTAAGAATCTGCCCCTTGACCACCAGCGCGTCGCTATCCTGCGGATTTTTCTTCAGGATTTCTTCGTTCAGGCGGTTGGCTTCGTCGGGTTTCTGATTCAATAGCAGCAGCTGGATATAGAGTTTCTTCGCCTGTGCATCGGTGGGATGCTGCGCTGTGATGCTCGCGAATTCGTCCATCGCCTTGGCCAATTCGCCGCGCGAAAAATAGTAATCGCCGAGCATGCGATAGGCCCGCGGGTCGTCTTTGAGGTCCTGCTTGGCCTGCGTCAGCACATTGATGGCCTGTTGCTGATTTCCCTGGTTCAGATACAGGACCGCTAGTTCGCTGCGCGGCACGGGATTCTTGGGTTCCTGCTGAATTGCCGCCTGGAACTGTTTCTCCGCGTCCGCCCAGCGTTTCTGTCGCTCGTAAAAATGTCCCAGGACCATTAGCGAACCAATGGTGGTGGTATCCAGCGATCTGGCCTTTAGCAGCGTGGCTTCCGCGTCGCTCAGCGCGCCGCTCTTTTCCTGCATAATTGCCAGGTTGATGTACGGCGCGGGTTTGTCGGACAGCGTGCCCACCGCGTCCTTGGCCTGTTGCATCGCGTCCGCGGCGTTGCCGAGCTGGCTGTTGGCTTGCGAAAGCACGATCTGCGCGTCGCCATTCGCGGGATTGCTCTTCAGGATCAACAGCGCTTTGTCCTTGGCGTCTTGCGCTTTGCCGCCCGCCAGGTACATCTTGGCGATGTCCAGTTGCGCGTCCCAATTTTCCGGTTGCAGCGCCACCGTGCGCATCAACTCCTGGTAACCGGCCGCCAGGCTGCCTTGCTTCAAGTACGTTTGCGCCAGCTTAAAATGCGCTTCCGCGAACTTCGGATCCAGTTGGATTGCCCGCCCGTAAGAAATCGCTGCTTCCGGATAGCGCCCTTTTGCAAAATCCGCGTTGCCCTGCTGGAGAAATTTCTGTTTGCGTACGTTTGGATCGCGCGAACAGCCTGCGCCACCGCCAATGAGCAGAATCGCCAAAGCCAGCGCTGCCGCGAGTCGGCGGAGATGTTCGTGCCGCACTGCTTTATGCCTTAGGCTGTTGCGTTTCATAGAGTTCACGGGGATGCACACGTCTCTCTCGGACGTTAGGCCGCTCCTGAATGGTGCAATTTTGCGCCCCGTTGCCGAAGAAGGAAAGCTGAAATCCCACTCTGTATGAAAACCGTTGCAAATAGTATACTTAAATGGCTGGCTGGACGGAATGCTATGGTTTCGAGCGTCGTGTACGGCACGCGCCCGGAAGACCTCAAACCTCAAGCGAGGACAATTTTGGGGATAATCTGGGCAGTTCACTTCCACTTCTGGTTGGACGTCGCCGCCGCGCAACGCAAGCCAGTTGCTTTTGCCTAGCTGTTTTGGGACGCAACCGCAAGTTGCGACGCGACTTACTCGGCTCGGGCAAAGCCGTGACGCTGCTGCCGTTCGTTGGCAGGGGCCGTGCATTATAAGTTGCCGAGGGCATAAACTCACGCTGCACGTGTGTACTTAGCTGGCGTGGTTGGCTGTTGAATTTAGCTCGATGGCGCGGTGCTAGCGCGCAGAGGACAAAACAAGAATTATGGTCGGCAACAATCCAATCAGTTTGGCGGACGTCAAGCGGGTATTGCGCCGCTGGTGGTGGATTTTGCCGCTCACCACGATTTTCTTCGGCGGCCTGGGCACCCTCGCAGCCATGGTCCTCCCGAAAAAATACACCTCTAAAACCATGGTGACGGTCGAAGATGCCACCATCTCCCCGAAATTGCTGGAGCCCGTCATTACCGATGATTTAAATCGTCAACTCGGCGCGATGAAGGAAGAAATTCTGAGCCGCAGCCGTCTGCAACCGGTAATCGAAAAGCTCGGCCTCTATCAACAGGAACGCTCCAAAGCCCACATGGAAGATCTGGAAGATCGCTTGCGCGCGGCCGTCAATGTCACACCGCTCGAACCCATGGTGGGAACGACGAATCGTCAGATTCCTGGCTTTTACATTAACGTAACTTTCAATAACGGTCAAATCGCTCAGCAGATTTGCACCGAAATTACCTCGATGTTTTTAGAAGAGAATGCCCGCAATCGACAGGTAAAGTCTCAGGAGACGACTGGATTTTTTCAGCAGCGCCTCGCGGAAGCCAAGAAAAAGCTCGATGACGAAGACGCCAAGCTCGCGGAATTCAAATCCAAACACCCCGGAGAGATGCCTGATCAGGCGCAAACCAGCCTGAGCCTCCTCTCCGGATTGAAT
>DATFYV010000235.1:0-8729 GCA_035314845.1 Candidatus Acidiferrum sp. | reverse complement strand
CCCGGTTCGTAGTTTCGGGGGCTGGAGATAAATAATGACGTTGGCGACGGGGGTACGCCCCTGGCGAATTCTGTAAGTGCTGATTCCAATGGAGTTACGTGGAGAGCTGTGCGTATCTATTGCAACTAATAGGGTTGTAAGCCTTTCATAATGAACACTTGCGAGACAGTTGCGTAAGCATTGATTACAATGGGGTTGCGATTGCAATTCTGCGTCCGCAAGTCCCGTATTTACAACACTTCCACGACATGCCGCTAAGTATTGATTATAAATGACTTGTGGGTAGGTTTGGCGCGCCGCAAGTTTCCCACTTCTTGCATACCTGGACTCTCCATTAAAATATTGATAACAAACCTGTTGTTCGCGATATTGCGAGGCCATGGGGAGGCTTGAGGGGTTTGAAGATGGCGCGGTGATCGCTGGCCGACGGAAGCGCGAACTAGGTTTTGGCGGGTCGCTAAACATAGGGAAAGTTAGCATCTAGTATAGTATAGGTCGAGATATTTTTCGTGCAGCTAGGGGGCAGGGCGGCGGCCAGTTGGTACATTTGCGGGACTGGCCGTTGGGTCGGTAACCGTTTCGCGGCGCGCATTCGGCAGGCGCCTCCGCGCGGCAGCGCACCTCCTATACTTCCGTTACGCCCGATTTCTCCCGCAACGGTGCGCGGATTACGCGTCGCGGAGGTAACGAAAATCCTGGTGTCCAGCCAGAAAAGGGTCCGGTCCTTTATGCCGAGCTTCGCGAACCAAAGGTACGCGCGCGTCAGCAAACTCCTCGTTGCCATGATGATGATGTTGCTGGTGGCGGGTTGTGCGACTTCCCCGTTTGGAGGAAACGCTACGCCGATTAGCGTCACGCTGAACATCACCAGCGGGTCGCTGGAGGCGGGCGGATCGGAACAGTTTAGTGCAACGGTGAAGAACAGCGCGGATCCCACGGTGATTTGGAAGGTGAACGGGATTGCAGGCGGCAACACCACGGTGGGGACCATCAGCAATGGGCTGTACACCGCGCCATTTACCGTTCCTACGCCCGCCTTAGTAACGATTTTGGCGGTTGCGGAGGCAGATTCTTCCAAATCGGGCTCGGCCAGCATCACCATTACGCCGCCGATTAGCGTGAGCGTGTCGCCGACGCCGCAAAACGTGCAGGCCGGGCAGCAGCAGGCCTTCACGGCAACGGTGACGAACGACGCGCAAAACAAGGGCGTGAGCTGGGCGCTTTCCGGAGCGGGCTGCAGCGGTGCGGCGTGCGGCACGCTTTCCGCGAACAGCAGCGCTTCCGGAACAGCCATTACGTACACGGCCCCGGCGAATGTGCCGTCGCCGGCTACGGTCACGCTGACGGCTACGTCGGTGGCGGACGGCGCAAAATCGGGGAGCGCGACGGTGACGGTGACGGCTCCTCCCATTACGGTGGTGCTGTCGCTGACTTCCGCGAGCGTGCAGGCCGCGGGCGGCACGCAACCCTTTAGCGCGGCGCTGACGAACGACACGCAGAATAAAGGCGTTGCTTGGACGCTGTCCGGAGCGGGATGCAGCGGGGCAACCTGCGGGACGCTTTCCGCGAGCAACAGCACTTCAGGCGTGGCGATTACTTATACCGCGCCCGCAACGGTGCCTTCGCCTGCCACAGTGACGCTGAAAGCGACTGCGGTTGCGGATGGCAGCAAGTCCGCTTCGGCGAACATCACCATCACCGCGCCGCCAGCGATCACGGTCGTGGTTTCTCCTCCATCCGGGAACGTGCAAGCTGCGGGTGGCACGCAACCGTTCACCGCGACGGTCAGCAATGATGCGCAGAATAAAGGCGTGGCGTGGATGCTTTCCGGAACGGGATGCAGCGGAGCCACGTGCGGGACGCTTTCGGCCAGCAGCAGCGCGTCTGGCGTGGCGATTACCTATACCGCGCCCGCTGCAGTGCCTTCGCCCGCGACGGTAACCTTGACGGCGACTTCGGTGGCCGACGGAACAAAATCTGGCGCGGCGACGATTACGATTACGGCTCCTCCGGCGATTGCAGTAAGCGTTGCGCCGCCAAGCGCGACAGTGCAGGCTTCGGGGGGCACGCACGTCTTTACGGCTACGGTGACGAACGACACGCAGAACCAGGGCGTGACTTGGGGGCTGTCTGGAGCGGGCTGCAGCGGCGCAACTTGCGGGACGCTTTCGAGCAGTGCGAGCGCGTCTGGCGTGGGGATTACGTATTCGGCTCCGGCGGCGGTACCATCGCCGACTACGGTTACCTTGACGGCTACTTCGGTTACGGACGGCACGAAGTCCGGCGCGGCGACAATAACGGTAGCGGCGTTTGCGGGGAATATTTCCGTGGCGCTCACGCCCAAGCGCGGGGGATTGACGCTGGGGCAGGGGCTGAATTTCGCGGCTACCGTTACCAATGATGTGGGCGCGGCAGGAGTGACGTGGTCGGCGACGGGCGGCGGCACGTTTAGCAACACAACCGCAACGACCGCGACGTATACGGCACCGGGTGCGGCGGGAGTGGTGACGGTGACGGCGACGAGCGTGGTGGACCCGACCAAGAGCGCTTCGGCAACGATTGGAGTCACCGATTTGGCCGGGGTGTTTACGTATCACGATGACCAATCGCGCGACGGCGTGAACGCGCAGGAATATGCCCTGACCACCGCGAATGTGGCTACGGCGACGTTTGGCAAACTTTTTTCGTGCGCGGTGGATGGCGCGGTTTACGCGCAGCCGCTGTGGGTGGCCAATCTCACCATCGGCGGGGCCAAGCACAACGCCGTGTTCGTGGCTACCACGCACGACACGGTATACGCGTTTGACGCCGACGCTGCGCCCTGCCAGCAGCTGTGGAGTAAGAGCTTGCTGAGCTCCGGCGAAACTTGGGTGGACCAGAACGATCTGGGCACGGGCGACATTCAGCCAGACATTGGAGTTATCGGGACGCCGGTGATCGATCCGGCTTCGAATACTTTGTATGTGGTGGCCAAGAGCAAGATTACCGGGAACAGCTGCAACACCACGTCCAACTGCAAGCAGCGGCTGCACGGGCTGAGCCTGATTGACGGTTCGGAACCGGTGACGGCGGCGAACATCGACGCCACGATTTCGGTGCCGGGAACGGGTGACGGATCCTCTGGCGGGAACGTGGCGTTCAACACGCGGACGCAGAATCAGCGGCCGGGGCTGGTGCTTTCGAACGGCGTGGTGTACGTGGCGTGGGCATCGCACGGGGACAACACGCCCTACCATGGCTGGGTGGTCGGATTCAATAAATCTACGCTGCAGATCGTTTCCACCTTCAATGCCAATCCCAACGGCAACGATTCGGGCATCTGGATGGGCGGCGGCGCGCCCTCGGTGGATGCTAGCGGAGATTTGTATTTCTTGACGGGCAACGGGACTTTTGACGCGAATTCCGGCGGGCTCGATTATGGCGACAGCACGGTGAAGCTGAGCACCGCATCCGGGCTCTCGGTGGCTGGGTATTTCACCCCCGCGGACCAGCAGAATTTGGAAGGCGGCGATGCGGATCACGGGTCGGGAGGGGCGGCAATCCTGGTAGACCAGCCGGTCGGGAGCCCGCACCAGCATTTGGTGATTGGCGGGGGCAAAGAAGGCAACTTGTTTTTGTTGGATCGGGACAATTTGGGCGGTTACGGCGCGAATGCCAATCCCGCGGACTCCAACGCGGTGCAGAAATTCTCTCTGGGTAACGGGATTTTTGCCACCGCGGCGTTCTGGAATAATTCGCTGTATCTGGGCGGCGCGGGCGGACATTTGAAGGCGTTTGCGTTTAATCCGGGGACGGGATTATTCACCACCTCGCCGAGTTCGCAATCGAGCGCGGGCTTTGGCTTCCCGGGAGCGACACCTTCAGTTTCTTCGACCGGCACGACGAACGGGATCGTCTGGGGCCTGGATAACAGCGAGTACTGCACACAACAATCGCCGGGCTGCGGGCCCGCGGTATTGCACGCGTTGGACGCAACCAATGTGGGCACGGAACTGTGGAACAGCGGGAGCACAGCGGGTAACGCGGTGAAATTTACGGTGCCGACGGTGGCCAACGGCAAGGTGTACATCGGGACGCGCGGCAACAACAAGGGCGGGGCCGCCAATACCACCAGCACGCCCGGCGAACTGGACGTCTACGGCTTGCTTCCCAACTGACGCGGCGTTGTCCGGGTGAATTGGCTAGACCCTGGTCTATGCGCAGGAGCGGAGTTATGCGATTTCGCTGCCGCAAATTCCCTTTCCTATCGAGCTGAATTCGCCGTACGCCCCCGCGCTGGTGGATCAGCGGCACAGCGTAAGTCTGGGGGGCAGTTACCGTCTGGCGCCCACGGTGCGGCTGGGGGTCAAAAATCTGTACGGCTCGGGGTTTCCCGTCGAGCTCGGCACCCCAATGCTGCGACTGAGCCCTTACGAGCGGCTGGACCTGCGCATCGACAAGTCCTGGCTGCTCACGCGCTGGAAACTGACGCTATATGCGGAGCTGCTCAACACCACAAATCATTACAATGCCGTGTTCCTGGGCACGGACTTCCTCAACACCAACGGGAACGTTTTGCCGGTGACGGAAAAGGGTGTGCCGATCACACCTACAGTCGGCTTGGGTTTTGACATCTAAAACAGGAAGTTGTTTCCGAATTGGTACGGAAACGTGGAGGCAATTCGGAACTCGCGGCACTGTCCGAGTGCGCTCCACGTCCGCTCCAAGGGAGCCGCGCGCGTTTTTGCCGGCGGTACGACCAAATATTCAGCACAATATCCGCGAAGTGCTGACACCGCCGTTAGGTGAAGTGCCCAGGGTGTGCAATTTGGGACATCGCAGCCGACGTGAAGTTGGCATATTTCTTGCTCGGCAGTTGCAGGCAGATTGCTGGAACTGATCGAGGAGTGATTCACCCAAAGCGAACAATGTCGCCGATAAATCGGCGAATTGTGATGGACCGTCACTGCATCTCAGCACCGTAATACTTCGTCGTAGCTCTGGACTTCTCGTGCGCCCAAGGAGTGGACCGTGAACAGCGCTCTTCTATCGCCCGGAAACCTTGCGGAGCGGAGATGCGTTTATCTTCGCGTGGCGCTCCTGGCTTTCGCGTCCCTGTGCATCGCGGACGGGAGCTTGGCTCAGAAACGCCCGGAGTCCGCGCCAGGGCCTTCCATCGCAAACAATGAGCCGGAATTTGATGTTCCCGCCAAGGCTCAAGCCCACCAAAAAGCCTACGAGCAGCCCACCGATCCTTCTCTCTATGTCGGTGAAGAAACCTGCAAAACGTGTCACGCAGACATGCCGAGCAAGGACTTCATCGCGCACTTCGAGTCTTCGCCACACTTTGTAACCACACTCGATAGCAAGAAAGGTCCGCAGTGGCATGGCTGCGAGGCATGCCACGGGCCAGGCAAGGCGCACGTCGACGGTGGCGGCGACGTAACCAAGATTTTCAGGTTCGAGAACGCCTCCACCAAGGAGGTCAGCGCGAGGTGCCTCACCTGCCATGCCGGCGGCCCCCAGCACATGAATACCATCACCTCCGAGCATTCGCGGAACGACGTCAGTTGTATTTCCTGCCATTCGCCACACCACGGCAAAGAATCGGATTTCTTGCTGATAAAGCCCCAGCCCGAACTCTGTTACGGCTGCCATCTCCAACAAAAAGCGCAGTTTGATATGCCCTTCCATCATCGCGTGAACGAAGGGTTAGTGCAGTGCAGCGATTGCCATAACGTGCACGGTACGGTCGGCCCCAAGCAGGTGCGTACTTCCTCCACGCAGGATGCGGTCTGCTTCAAGTGCCACACCGACAAGCAGGGGCCGTTTGTTTTCGAACACCAGACCGTAAAGATCGATGGATGCGAGTCCTGCCATCTGACGCACGGCGGGCCAAATCCCCACATGCTGAAGCTTAGCAACGTCAACTTGCTGTGCCTGCAGTGTCACACCACGTCAAGCTTCAGCGGAGCACCAGGAGCTCCCTCCTTCCACAACCAGGCGAGCTTCTTCCAATCGTGCACGCTATGCCATGTGGCCATACACGGTTCCAACTTCGATGCGACGTTTTTCAAGTAGCGCCACCATGGCGGACCAGCCCGGAATCCGGTTTGCGAATCGAGAGGGAGAACAGCCATGAGAGGTCGCCTAGGACTTCGCGGAATTCCTTTCGCCATTTTTGTAGTAGCCCCCTTCCTTTCTCCTATGGCTCACGCCCAGAATGGCGTTGAACAAACACCCGGCATTACCTCGGGTGATTACACCATTCACCAGACCATCGAATTCGGCTATCGCTCGAGCAACATCAGCGGCAACCAGAGCACCTACAATACGTTCGAGAACCTCGGTTCCGGCGTGCGGCTGTTCGATTTCGACTATTCGATGCGCTCGCTCGATCACAAAGGATTCCTGTTTGACACCCTAACCTTCAGCAACTTCGGATATGGCGGCGATCCGAACAACGTGTCGCGGATGCGCATCGAAAAGAACAAATGGTATGACTTTCGCTTGCTGTTCCGCCGCGACAAGAACTATTGGGATTATAATCTTTTCGCTAACCCGTTGAACCCCGCGGCCTTGAACGCTCCAGGGTCTTTGACCACCGGCTGTTACGTGGGACCACCGACCGCCGCGTTCCCTCAGGGCGCTCCGGCCTTTTGCTCGAACCCCGCCGTTCCGCAAAACACTTCACTCCATTCTCTGTATCTTACGCGCCGCATGCAGGACTACGATCTCACGCTGCTGCCCACCTCCAAAGTGCGCTTTCGATTGGGGTATTCCCGCAACCGCAATGAGGGGCCCAGCCTATACACCACAGACTCAGGCACGATATCGGCCTTTGATCAGGTTGAAAGCTATACCACCAACGCGTACCGCGCCGGAATCGATGTGCGAGCGCTGCCGCGAACAACAATCTCCTTTGACGAGTTTCTCAGTTATTTCAAGCAGGACAACACCGTCACCGATAACCCCGCCGTAAATCCGGGGAATTTCCAATTTGTCCTCGGAACCGTCCCCGGGCAGGGCACGCCGGCCGGCACTCCCGTCGACTTGGGAAACATCTGGAGCACGCAAACCGCCGCTGAAGCGCTCCCCTGCGCGACGCCGATCGTGAAAGGCACCACCAACACGGCTACCCCGACCTGCAACGGATTCCTGTCCTATAGCCAGGTAGGCAGTCCGCGGAACTTTATGCCCACGGAACGGCTCCGCTTCCAATCCAGCTATTTCAAGAATTTCGAGATGTCCGGCTCTCTTGGTTACAGCAGCAGCAACAACGTGATCCCGGACTTTCTTGAGACCGTCAACGGCTACACCGCGCGCAGCGGCGAACGCGGCAGCACCACCGGCGGCCCGGCGAATGCCAAGCGCGTCTCGGTAAATGCGGATTGGTCCGGGGTGTATGCCATCACCGACAAGCTCCGGATCCTCGACGCCTTCCGTTATGACAACTGGCGCATTCCTGGGACGTGGGACACGCTCGCCACCGCGACGTACGGGACGCCTTCACCAGGGCCGGGAGTGGTCGGTCTGTTGCTCTCGCCCGGCTCCTTTAACTCCACAAGTTGCACCGCGGCTGCGAACTACAACCAGCCCACCTGTCCACAACACACGGCAAGTTCCGCTGCCGACATCACCAACAAGATCGCTTCGCAGTTCCTGGCGCAGAATATCAAGTCGAATACTCTCGAGCTGCAATACGATTTTAACCGGCGATACAGCGCCCACATCGGCTACTTGTACACCAACCGGACGATCGCCAGCATGGCCGCCACCTTTGACACCGGGGAGTACTATTTTCCTGGCGGGGCCGCGGCGACGGCGGCGAACGATTATCTCGCGGCCCGTGGTGATTGCGCCCTACATATGGGCGTTCTGCCCGCAGGCTGCACGCCGGTAACCACGGGTTCCTTAGCCGGTGCGATTGTAGAGGGTTCGCCAGCGAACCCTATTCCTGAAGCGGGGAACGACACTTCTCGCAATATTCTTACCATTAACGAAAATGCGCTGCTGCTGGGCTTCATCGCCCGGCCCATCGATGCTTTGCGTATCACTGGCGATTTTGAGTTCGGCTACAATGACCAGTCCTTTACCCGCATCGATCCCCGGCAAGTGCAGTCTTACAAGATTCATGCTAACTACAAACCACGGCCGTGGGCCACGGTGGACGGCGCGGTGGAGATTCATGAAAACCGCGACAACGTTTCCACCGTAAATAACCTGGAGCACGACCGCTCTTACAGCTTCGCCACGATCTTGACGGCCAGTCCGCGCCTGACCGTCGATTTTGGATATAACTACTGGGACGTTTACACCCAATCGTTGGTCTGCTTTGCATACTCCCAAACCTCCGCAAACCCTGCGCCCCCACCCGCTAATGTGGTGGCCTCTAGCTTCCCTCCCGGCGTGCCGATGCTATCGACTGGGCCAGCGTGCCCGATCGCCGATGCTTCCTCACCTCTGGGAGCGCTTTCGACCTATAGCAGCAAGGATCATTTCGCGCATGCCGCCATGATCTGGAAGCCCTTCCAGCGGGTGACTGCGGTAGTGGGTTACGGAGGAAGCTTTGTCCGCGGCACCACGATTTTCTTGAATCCGCTTACGCCTTCCGGCACGCTCGATTACAACTACCAACGGCCATATGCCTCGATTGCCATCGATGTAGCTCGCGGTTTCACGTACAAGATGGCTTGGAACTATTACGGTTTCAGCGAAGCGGGGAGTGTCAGCCCGTTCGGACTGGCCAC
>DATFYV010000234.1:0-9585 GCA_035314845.1 Candidatus Acidiferrum sp. | reverse complement strand
CGCTTTGGTCCCGCCAGCGCCTTGAATTTGCAGAGGGTGCGCCAACGCATCCTCGCGGAAGCTAAATTGTGCCTCGGGGAATCCATCGCCCCTCCCGCGCTGCAGTTGATTCAAGCTCCGGTGTTCTATGGCGCGGCATTTTCCGCCTGTGCGCCGCTCGGCGAATCTTCCAGTGCCGCCTCGGCCGAACAAATCCAGGCGGCGTGCTCGGACGCCGGTTTCGTTTTCGCGGAGGTCACCGAAGCGCGGCCCAGCAACGTCAGCGTTGCGGGTGAAAGCACCATGCAGCTCGCCGTGCCCGAGCTTGACGCTTCCAAGCCCGGCGCCTGGTGGTTCTGGGGCGCGGCCGATAATTTTCGCTTGCCCGCCGCCACCGCCGTTAAACTTGCGGAGATGCTCTCGTGATTTACTTTCGTCCGTTTCGCTGGCTGCTCTTAACGCTGGTGCTGGCGTGCACTTCTGGCTGCGGCTATCATGTTGCCGGCGCCACCAGCGCACTGCCCAAAAACATTCACAGCATCGCCGTAACCGCGCTGGAAAATAAAACCACCAGCTACCGCATCGAACAGCGCCTCACCTCCGCCACGGTTCATGAATTCATCATCAAGACTCCCTATCACATCACGTCTGATCCCGCGGGCGGCGACGCCGTGCTGCGCGGCAAGGTGCTCACCCTGGAAGCCGTCCCGCTGCTATATTCCCCGACCACCGCGGCGAATCCCACCACCACGCGCGCCATCACCATGCTGGTAACCGTCAGGTGCGAGGTAACCCTCGAAGACCGCGCCACCGGAAAACTTCTCTATCACAACAACAATTTCCTGTTTCGCAACGAATACGAAATTTCCACCGACGTCACCAGCTTTTTTGAAGAGCAAGACCCCGCGCTGGATCGCATGGCCCAGGATTTCGCCACCCGCCTGGTCGCCGCGGTCACGGAGAATTATTAATGCCCAGAGTCCGCGCCGAAGAGCTGCTTGCGCGCCTCAAAAAAGGCGCTCCCGTCCCAGCGCTTCTGCTGCTCGGCGATGAGCCCTACCTCCGCGACGCCTGCCGCACAGAACTGATCCAGACCTACGTTGCGGAAGCTTCTCGCACTTGGGCCGTCTCGCGTTATTCCGCGGAGCGCGGCGAAACGCAAGGCGCGCTCGAGCAGGCGCAGACCATGCCCATGCTTTCCCCGCACCAGGTGGTGTTCCTCGAAGACGCCGAAACCATTGAGGAATTGCCCGAAAAAAAGCGCGACGCCGCCGTCGAGCAACTGGAAAACTATTTCCAGAACCCCGCGCCCTTCACTGTGCTGGTGCTCGAAGCCGCGAAGCTCGACCAGCGCATGCGCCTCGGCAAACTGCTGGCGGAAAAAACCTTGGTGGTGGAAGTCGGCCTCGGCGACAACCTCGAACAGCGCCAGGCCGCCGCCGTGGAACTGGCGCGCGTCATGGCCAAAGATGAGGGCGTCGCCTTCGAAAAAGGCGCCGCTGAAGACCTCGCCGAGGTGGTCTCCGCGGATCTGCAGCGTCTGAAAACGGAAATCAGCAAGCTGGCCACCTACGCCGGCGCACGAAAGCAAATTCGCCGCGAAGACGTCGCCGCCATGGTCATCTCCGAAAAGACCACCACAGTCTGGGAGCTTGCCAACCTGCTCGGCAATCGCCAGGCCCGCACCGCGCTCGATTTCCTCGAACGCCTCCTGCGCGAGGGCGAGCAGCCGCTGCAAATCCTAGGCGCCATCACTTGGATGTACCGCAAAATCATCGAAGCCAGCGAAGTCCGCGCCGCCAACGGCTGGCAAGCCGCGCGTACCCTCGGCATGCGCCCCGAACAAGCCGAGCTAGCCTTGCAAGCCGCGCGAAAAATTCCCAAAGCAAAATTGCTCGCCGGCCTGCGCTCCCTGCAATTCGCCGACGACCGCCTGAAACGCGGCAGCGAAGACGCCCGCGCGGTGATGGAATTCCTCCTCGCGTCGCTCGCCGCTTAGCCCGCTTTTGATTGTGTTTGTAACGGTCGCGCAAAAAACAAGAGGTCACGCGACGCGCGACCTCTTGTGCTTACGCTGTAACCCGCCGGTGCCTTGTTCTACTTGAAGTCAAACAGATCGAACAAATCTCCCAGCGCCGGAGTATTCTTCGGCACATAGGGATTGCCCTTCTCCACCTTCGGGTTGGGGTAATTGTCGCGGCTGCGGTTGCTGATCGTCGGCAAGTTCCAGTTGCGCTCGATGAACTTCAGGATCGAGACGTGGTCGCTGTATTCGTGAGAAATATGCCCGCCGGTGGCGTACGGAGAAACCACGATTAGCGGGATACGCGTGCCATCGCCAAAGAAGTCCAGGTTCTGGATGTACCCGGAGTCGTAGTAACCGCCTCCCTCATCCACGGTGATGAAGACCGCCGTGCTCGCCCACAGTTCCGGGTTGCCCTTCAGCAACTCCACGATCTTCTTTACGAAGCCCTCGAAAAGATCGAACTTCGAAGAAGCGGGATGGCCGTCCACCCAGCCGCTGGGCTTCACAAAGGAAACCGCCGGCAGCGTGCCCTTGCGGATGTCCTCATACAGGGCCAGCGTGTCCTTGATGTGCGTGGTGCGAATTTTGTCGTTGGTCATGATCTGCGTCTGGTATTGGAACCCATTGCAGATGTTGCAGTATTGATCGCTTAACGCGCCAACCGTCCCGTAGTTCAGCTGATACTTGTCCGCCGGCACTGGCGGGGTGGCGTTGGGCTTGCCAATCGCATAGGGATCCCACTGGTCGTTGTAGGACTTCCACGAAACATTGTTCTCCAGCAGCACATCGCCAATGCTGCGCTGGCTGGTCGGCGGAATCGTGAACGGAGTGTTGTAGATGAAGTGGTCGGTGTAGGCGTTCGAACCGTCGCCGAAATATCCGGGATTGTAGTTGTTCAGCAGGTAGTAGTGACCCACTTCGCAGTTCGGATTGATGGGACGCTCTAGCGAGGCCAGGTGTTCCAGAATCGGAGCCACGCCGGGCTGCGATGGATCGGAGCAATTGGAGTAGCTGCCGCCGCCATAAACCGGGCCGGAGCCAAAGCCACCGCCGCCGTAGCCGTCTTGAATCCACCAGTTATTGGTGCCGGGCTGGGAAACGGGGTTCTCGATTTCATTCACCACCCCCGTATCCGCCGGCTGGTCGGTCCATACCGCCACGTTTTCCGGTGGCGTCGCAGGATTGCCATCACCGTCGCTGAACCAAATGGCATCGCCAAAGAACAGCATGATGCTGTCTAAGCCCGTGCCGCCCATTGCCGGCTGGTGATAGTTGTCGCTCATGGCGTACTTGTCGGCCAATTCCTTGAAGTATGGCGCGTCGCCCTGCAGCACGTTGTAGAAGCCCATGGCGGTCGAGCCTTCACCCGTGGTCTTGGCCGTCGGCGAATAGTCCGTGCTGAAGTTGGAAGGTTGCGGTAGGCCGTTGACGTTGGAGCCTACCGTCAATTCGGTCCACGCAAAGAGATCCTTCTTGCAGCCGCTGGGATCCTTCTTCGTGGCATAGGCCACGTTGCAATCCGCCTGCTGCCACATTTGATAGAAGCGGTGCACAGGGCTCGCCGCGTACGAATCCCATGTGAAGGTGCCGATGCTCTTGGTGTTCGTCAGTTGGAACGGTCCGCCGGGCAGGCTGGAATACGGAGATGTGGGGTTCACGCCCAAAATGCGCGTGTCGGGAACTTTGCCGGTCAGCTCCGAGCCGCCGGTGGTCAAATAGGTGTAGTACACGTCGTCCTTGTCGTTATCGCCGTCGTACGGCAGGCCATTTTCCGAGGCCAACGCATCGGCCAGCGAACAAATCCCATTGCTCTTGCAGACATCCGTCGGGCCGCCGTTCAGGGGTGCAGGCAGCTTGGTGTACGGCTTCTTGTTGAAGGGGCTCAACTCAAACTGTGTGCTGCCCGTAATGTCCGCGGAGTATTGCAGCGCCTCCGAGTAGTTCGGCCCGGGCTGTCCGTTTTCGTCAATAATCTGCTTCGAAAGCAAATTATCAACGTGCTCTCCCTTTTTCGGCTTGTAGGTGGCAAAGATATGGTCGAAGGAGCGGTTTTCTCCCACGATTACGATCACGTGCTTGATGGGGCTGGTAGTTTTTGCGTCTCGTGCGGTTCCTATTTCTTGCGCCTGGATCGAACCGGCGAGCGGTCCGGCCATGCTGAATTGCACGACCGTCACAGCCACAAATGCCGTGCGCAGTACGTGCCAGGATTTTGCTGCAACTCTCTTCAAGGACATCAATTCACCTCTCGGGCAGACATAGGTTGAGCTACCGCCAACCATTTGGGGACCGTGCGACAGTGCGCTCCCTTGGTTACAGCTATGTTGAAGCAAGGTGAAATGCCGATGACGGAAAACGATAAGTGAGGATTTTTTTCTGGTGGTTCAAACGAGGTTGACAAAAATGAGAAGGGCCGCTTGCGCCGCCCTTTTCTTCGTTCGAAATTTCGGTCGGGGTCTAGCTCACACCTAAGACCAAGAGCCGCCGTCACTTGCGCGCACAACTCTAGAAAGTAGGTTCCCTGTTTTTGGGGACGCTTTGCCTTCGTTATTTGGCGGCTTTGGCTTTCAAGCCGTTGTAGGCCAACGAAAGGCGAGACTTGTAGCGGTTCCCGGTGTTCTCGTGCAACACGCCCTTGGTAATGGCCCGGTCGATCGCAGCCATCGTCGGATGCAGCAAATTACCCACCGCCGTCGGATCCCCCGCGCTAATCGCCGTGCGCATGCGCTTCATAAAACTGCGTACCCGTGTGCGGTTCGCGCGATTCACGTCTGCGCGTTCACGCGCCTGCGCCGCCCGCTTCAATACCGACTTTTTCTTCTTCTTGATCTTCGTTGCCTGCCCCTGCGCCATCTAGTGCTCCTTAAAGTTATCGCTCAAACCACTGAGTTTACGGGAGCCTCGCAGCGAAGTCAATTCGCACGGCCCACCAGGAGTGGGAGCAGTCTCCGGTTACGCGACTACACAGGAGCTGCACAGGTAAGCCGTTCAACGTGGACCTGGACCCAGGAACAAAAAGTAGCCAACTGCAAAACAATTATCCTCTGGCCTTCCTTTGCCGGTCATACAAGGTGTTCAAAGTTTTCCACTACCCGGCACGCTCGTGGTCAAGCGCTTCGATAGGAATTCACGGATTAGATTCGTACCCAGTCGCCCGGCGAGGCCAAGGGCGGCACTACTGAAGACCAGGTTCGCCCCTCGATTCGCTTTGGGATAGTACAGATTGGACAGTGCTCCCGAGCAAATGTCGCCAAGCAAAAAAGAGTAGTTGGTCACAGTTCGCCCACTATCGCTGCGTGTTACAAATGGCGAGCTGAGCGCATGCCTGAGGCGAGACCTAACCGAGCCGGTGCCCTGGTAGTAGTAGCGCGGATCCTGGTGAAAGAGCGAGGGGAAGACCGCATGAGTCAGGAAGTCACTGCTGCGTCCATCGGCAAACCTTGCGGCGTAACGTTTGCTATATCCCGCGGCGCCTTGCCCGTACCCGGCATAGGCGTTGGTCGCTTGCTCGATGCCAGCACCGAGGCCGATGCCAATGAAGGCAGCGGGATCGACACCGTTCCGTACTGCGAGCGAGAATTTTTGTTTCCAAGTGAGCGGGGCAGCGTCATAAATGTAGCTCGTATAGAAGTTTGGAATGACGCCGAGCAGGCGCTGCTTCTCTTCAGTCCTTAGCTGCTCAGCGGCGACTAGGTCGGTGGGACGGACCGTCACCGCCATATTTGCCGTCGCAATAGATAATGAGACCTCAGCAACCTCATAGGCCTGCTGCACCGCGACGGCGAACTCTGCGGATGTAAAGGGCGCAAAACCCTTGGCGTTCACGATCACCAGATAAGAACCGGCAGGAATTTTCGTGAAATTAAACTCGCCGTTCGCCTCGGTCACCATTGCAAGCAATTGTGTTCCGTCTCCGTGCATCAGGCTGACGTCTGCGCCGGAAACAGTGCCTCCGCTTACGTCCAGCACGGTACCTGCGACGCTGCCTGAACCCTCCTCAGGGGGCGTTTGCTGGGCGGAGTTCTGCGGGTCCGAATGGGGAAGGGGTGTGTCCGGGAGCGAAGGGCTAATAATTCCGCTCCCTGCAGTTCGTTGCTGAGCCAATGTGCTCGGCGGAACGATGCACAGCAGGAGCGCCGCGCCCGCGAAAACAGCAGGAAGACAGGCGCGCGGGGCCTTTCCCAAAACGCGCTTCCAAAGCAGAGAGGACGCCACGGCGCAAGGCTCAGGCACGCTCGTGAGGCTGGTGCGGAGGGAAATAGGAGGACACATAGGGAAGTCACCACCAGCCTGTTGACGATTGTTGCCACGTGGACTCGTCAGCTTCGACGCGCAAATATCGAACCCTGAAACCATTTGGTCTCCACGCCTGGACAGCTTCCGGCGTGCTACATAGGCAGTGTGCGCGCCCGCACGATGTTTTGACTGTCCAATACCATACACACCGAGCCTAAGTGATAACCTTCGGTTAGCGGCTTACCATGACTTACACCCCATGCTATAGTCTCGTCCCCATGCATCTTTCCCACGCCAAATCGGTCTCTCGCTCTGCTACGCTCTGTCTCTTCGGAATACTTCTTGTTCCCACGCCAGCCTCACCGCAAAACACCCCTCCTCAAGCTCAATCGTCCACCTCGTCAAGGCCGGCGAGGCATGATTCGGTCGAGGTCGTAGCGCATCTCTCTCCCGACGAAGTCGAAGAGGGAAAGCTCAACGACGCTTACCAACTAATAGCTCAACTCCAGCGAAAGGGCACTTGCACGACGGAAATCATCCAGCGCTACCAGTCCGAAGTGATTCCGCTCGCCGAGAAATCCACTTTCAACGTTCCCAAAAGCAAATTTCTCTTCCTCGCAAATCGCGACATCGGGAATTGCTACATGGCGCAGCGGCGCTATGAGGAAGCTGAGGGAAGTTTCAAGAAAATCATGGATTATTTGCCCGTCTGGCCAGGGACGGATGATTCGGACTATCCAATCAATTTTCGGCAAATTGCGACAGCTCAAATGGGCCAGCAGCGCTGGGAAGCTGCGGAGGAGTCGCTGAATAAATCTATTGCCCTGTTCGACTCGCAAATTGAGAGAGCTCTCAAATCCGATAGCGAATTTGCCCGAACGGAACTTGCCGGGAACCTACTTGGGGGGAAGGCCAGAAGTCTTTCTTACTTGGCCATAGTGTACCTGCGCCAGGGTCGTACTACCGAAGCCCTGAAAGCCGCAGAATTGGCATACGGAGAGGCAACCCGTCCACATGTGCAGGCTGCGTTCGTGAACGAAGTCCTCAAGGTGGGAGCCTCGATTGCACAGCAGAGCGGAGACCAAGGCGCTATCGCAAAGTGGTCACAACGCAGCCCACGCCCAAATTAGTGCTTTCCTTTCTGAAAGCTAAGCGCCCGAATTCCCATGCATCCTCGGTCCCCACCGCGCATCCATAGACAAGCCTGGGTAGGTGTCGGGCTTTGCTTTACCCATGGAACTAACGCCCCGGCAATCTTAGCCGCCGGCCCGGGGCCTAACAACCCAAGCCTATCCAATGAAATGGAGGCATGCCTGATGGCCGCCGAACCCGACAACGGAATCGTAACCATCCCCAGCAACCATAGCGTCGTAGATACCCTGGAGAAACTAAAGGCCATGCTGCAAGCGAAAGGCATCACCCTTTTCGCCGTAATCGATCACAGCGGCGAGGCCGAAAAAGCTGGGCTCAAAATGCCGCCCACCAAGGTTCTAATCTTCGGCAATCCCAAAGGCGGTACCCCGCTAATGCTGGCCGCGCCCAGCGTGGCCATCGACCTGCCGCTAAAAATTCTGGTCGCCGAAGACCCCGCCGGCAAAGTCACCATCTCCTATAACGCCCCGGAATATCTGCAAAGCCGCCACCACCTCCCCGTGGAATTGCTGCAGAACATCGCCGTTGCTGGTGTGTTGGCCGCCAAAGCGGGCGAGTAACCGCCCTCGCCTGCCTTGCCTCTGGCAGCGCCTGCTTAAAAATCGCGTGAAACGCTTCGCCTTCGCCGATCACTACCTCTGCGGATGAAACTAAAATCGCCGGTTGTGGCGAAATTTCCCAGGGTGTGTCGATGACCAATATTTACGCGCTGAAATTCCAACTTGACGGAAGTGACGAGGAGATCATCTTGAATGCACTGAATCAGGGCGATGCTATCCGCAAAGCCGAAACCTGGTTCGCCCGCAAATTCCGCCGCAACGTCCCCCAGTTTTCCGCCAAACCGGTAGCCTCCATGGTCATCTGCGGCAGCGAAAAAGAAATTGTCTGCCAGCCCTTCCCGCAGCCTGCACACGCAACCGCTGCTTCCTCCCGCTTCTTGTAGCAGGTTTTGTAGCGCCCGATTTTGCAGCCCCCGGCTCGGCGTATTCTCTGCCATCTCTGCGCCTCGGTCCGGAATACAAGCTTCAGCGAGCCCTACGCTTCAGTTCGCCTACGCTTCAGCGCCGTAGGCGCGGCACAATTTAGCCCAGGCCGGAAGGCCTGGGTGGGCGTGAGGGGGGCCGCGTGAGCGCCGTAGGCGCGGCACATTCTGGCTCTGCGTTCCTCGCAATTTTCACGCTCTCTGGTACCGTGCCTCCCGGCATGCCCGTTTTTTTTCATCTATCTCCTCTTCGCTTCGGAACACTACACAATTCCCTTCATTGACAAAAACTCCGGCCCACAGCTACTGTCGTCACTAGCCCGATGCGTCCGGTCTTTTTTCAGCTTTGCTTTTAAATCTCACCACACACGAGCGACCGCCGAACCATGACCACGAACTCACCGTCCCCCACGCCAGCGCCGCTGCGTAGAGTGCGCAAAGCCGTCTTGCCCGCGGCCGGCCTTGGGACGCGTTTCTTGCCGGCCACCAAAGCCCAGCCCAAAGAAATGCTCACGGTAGTCGACAAGCCGCAAATTCAATACGTCGTCGAAGAGTGCATGGCCTCCGGCATCGAGCACATCATCATCGTGACGGGCCGCGGCAAAAGCTCCATCGAAGACCATTTCGACCGTTCCCCGGAGCTGGAATATTTTCTGGAACAAAAAGGAAAAAAGGATTTAGCCGAGCTGGTCCGCCACATCAGCGACATGGTCCAAGTCAGCTACACGCGCCAAAAGGAACCGTTGGGCCTGGGCCACGCAGTACTAGTGGCGAAAGATTTAGTCGGCGACGAACCTTTTGCCGTGCTTCTTGGCGATGTGCTAATTCCCGGTGAAAATCCCGCCACCAAGCAATTGATCGCCGCCTACGAGGCCACCGGCGTAGGCGCCATCGCCGTGGAGGAAGTTCCCAAGGAAAAAACCCACCTGTACGGAATTGTCGATGGCGAACCGGCCCCGCAGCCCCCGTTCGGCGCGCGCCTGCTGCGCATCCGCGATTTGGTCGAAAAACCCAAGCCGGAAAACGCCCCGTCCAATTTGGCCATCACCGGCCGCTACGTCCTGCCTCCGGCCATTTTCGATTGCCTGGAACGCACCAAGCCCGGCGCCGGCGGCGAAATCCAGCTGACCGACGGCCTGCGCATCCTCGCGCAAGAACAGGGCTTGTGGGCCTACATTTACGAAGGCATCTCCTACGACGCCGGCGACAA
>DATFYV010000233.1:0-13501 GCA_035314845.1 Candidatus Acidiferrum sp. | reverse complement strand
CTTGCGCACAGCCTCGTGACCGTCGGTGGCTTCCCCGACCAGCTCAAAACGCTTCTTCTGCGCCAGGTAAACGCGTAGGACGTCGCGAACAATGGGGTCGTCGTCCGCGATGAGGATGCGATATTTCGGTGTTTCCGCCAAGGTGTCCTTCCGGATTAAACGCTACACCTTTACGTAAGTCCTTGCAAAGACAGCCCGCCGCCGGTCAACCCGGAAAGACCACTCGCCCGGCTTGGGGACCACGATTGCAAAGTTGATTCTTGTTATCCGGGCTACCACCTCCGTGGGATACCCGCCCCACCAAAGTGGGATTCCCGTGCAGTACCAATTCAGTTCTCATAAGGGTGGCGAACTGCAGATTCGGAGCGCCGATGCCTCCGCCGCGCGCACCGTTCTTCTCTCCCATGTACTCGCGAGCTTCAGCAAGCCCCTTTTCCCAGTGTGGGGGAGTGCATTGCGCCGCGTTTGGCCGCAAGTTTCCGCAGTTATTTATCTTTGGAGGTCCGCTCATGGCGGTGGAATCGAGTTCCGCGGGTGGAAGTCTTGGCTACGTCAGGGAGCAAAGGAATCACACGCAGATGCAAGCGAATGAAGCGGGCAGTAAACGCACCATCCTGATTGTCGACGATTACGAAGCGGTTCGATCGATTGTGGGAGAGTTTCTGGAGAGCCAAGGCTTCTTGGCATTGCCAGCCACCACCAGCTCCGAGGCCCTGCGCATCGCGGAGGCCTATATCGGAGACATCGATATCCTGCTGATGGCCGCGCGCATGCCCGACATCAGCGGCCTGGTGCTGGCGGAAAGGCTGAAGTCGCTGCGCCCCAAGATGGCGGTGATTATCATGCCGTCGGCGCTCGACGACGCCTCCGATAAGCACCTTCTGGACAGGATTCACGCCCGGCTATTGTGGAAGCCGTTCACCAATGGCGAGCTGCTGCATAAGATTCGCGACTTGATGCCGTAGTACGGGATAGGGTTCTCCGTTCGCTGCGGCAGCCGCAGGTTCGCGACCTAATCTGCCCAGCCGACCTTGGTAACCTTATGCTTTGCGACATAGGTGTGGCAGGCGCCTAGCGAAACACCGGACACAGCGACAATCCTTGCGTTGCTCGGGCGTTCGTCTCTGGAAAAATTGTAGGAGCGACTTACTCCGTCGATGGTACAGCGGTGGGCTCGCGCCGATTTAGGCGCAATCCGTGGCCGGACGAGTTGGTAAGCCGTTACAGATTTGCAGGTTGCCAACTAGACGCCGTCGGCGGCGGCTACCGTCATGCCCAGTTGAACCAGTGGGAGGAGCTGCAGGTACTCCGTCTGCAGCATCTCCATTACCGCGTTCCGCTCGGACTCGACGAGTTCCGGGAGGCATTTTTCGAGAAACGGAAGAACGATCGCAGCCGGCGATCCCGGTGTCGCGGCACTGCTTTCGTTGGGGTCTGCTGGAAGCGCGGTGGACCCTTTGTTATCCACGAGATGGGAATCCACTGCGTTGGCCTGGGCGATCAAAAACTGATCGGCGGCGGCTACGATGCCGACAAGGTAGGGGTCGTGTAGCGCTTTTTCGGGTGCGTGGTGATACTCGAACACGTCGATGAAACTTGGCATGTAATTCCAGGAGACGCCCATCCAACGCCCCACTTTGCAATGGTCCATTCCAAAATACTCGCGTTCGAGAGGGACGTCGTCGGCCCAGTTCTTTGGCGGGGGGGTGCGGCGGTTCTCTTCCTCGGCAAGAACGAGCATCCACATCGGTAATTGACCGATATCGTGCAGCAAGCCACCAAGGTACGCTTGCTCTTTTTCACAGTAGTGTAGCTGGGCGGCCAGCCGTTCGCTGAGCAGCGCGCAAAGAAAACTGTGGTGCCAAAAGATGCTGAGTTGCGCCTTGGGAACGCGGTTGCCGGCAAATTGCATCACCGAGCAGGTGAGGATGAGCGTGCGCAAACGTTCTGTGCCCAGGAGGATCGCTGCCTGTTCGATGCTGATGACGCGATGGCGCAGCCCGAACAAAGCGGAGTTGCACAAACGCAAAACCTGGGAAGCCAGGCTGGGATCGGTGCGAATTACATTGCCGACTTTCTTGAGGTCCACAACGGGCTGACCCAAGAGTACATTCAGATCTAGAACGTAGTTGGGTAACGTGGGAAGGCCCTGGCTGAGCACCCCCATTAGACGTGTCTTGCGTCGCTCCATTTCCTCGGCGGCAAACCGCGAATGAACGGAAGGTGCCGAGATAACAGTTCGGATTTGCGCAGTCATAAGGAGTTCCGCAGCGTCCGAGACGCCGTCTTTTCGTCTATCGGCAGGGGCCGATAAAGCTTTAGATGAAAAGGAGGCGGCGGAAGCCAGTTGCTGTGGCCCGGGCCGAATGCGGAATAGCAGGTCGCGGGTAAGGTGGGCAGAAGCGAACCGTACCCAAATGTAGGCGCTGGCACGCGCCAAGGTGATCTGGGAAGCCTGATATTCCCCTGCGAAGCTGCGAATGGTCCAGGCAATTTCGCGCGGCTCCCGCATGGTGTCAAAAGAGCTTACGGACTCGGAGGGCCCGCGATGCAGTTGTTCGAGGAGGCTGGCGACCGCAGACTCATCCGCCACACAGGCGATGGCGCGGCAATGGAGCATACGTTCAATGGCATAAAGGGTGGTGTGATCGAGGCGTTCACCGAAAGCCAGGTGCAGGGAGCGCCCGCCCGGTGACACGTAGACGGGGACAGCGCGAACGGATTCGAGCAGATCTAGGGGGAGGAGGTCCTGGCAACCGAGGATTGGGGTTTGCGGGTCTAGTGGGAAAACTGGGCAACCCCATTGGTGGGCCAGGGCGGCGGTAAGCTCTTCCGCTGCCACGGCCCCCATCCGGCGCAGGAGGCAGCCGAGCTTTTGGCCGGACGAGTCGGATTGCGCCCGGAGCGCTTCCCGCAGCTGCCGGGGAGAGATGGAGCCGCGATGGACGAGCAGCAACCCAAGCGGCACGCGATGGCGGCGTGAGCGTTCGCGGCCGGAACCCGCCAGCAAACCGCGGGTCTGGGTGATCAGCGGTCCGAGCAAACACTCTCCGGTACAGTACCAGCGTCCGTCGAAGGTGACGCCGCGAGTCTTCCCCAAAAAACTGGGCCACAAACGGGCGCGCTGCCCGCAGTCCTGGGAGGCGCAACGGAGCCGCCAACATTGCAACCATGCAGCCGGGGAAAGCGGGCGCGGGATGGTGTCGACGGATCCGGAATCGCTGGAGGAGTAGTCGCGGCTCATATAACAGGGTTCCTTCTTCTTAGAGATCCAGCAAAGCTGCGCGTTGCCCGGCAGCGGCCACTTCAGAAACGCGAAGGCCAAAATTGCCATCGACGACCACAACTTCCCCGCGGGCAATGAGACGGCCAGCAACGAGAAGCTCGGCAGGTTCATTAACAAACTGATTGAGTTCCACGACAGCACCAGGCATCAAGGCAAACACCTCGCGAAGCAGCATGTCGCGCTGGCCAAATCGGATGGTGGCTTGCAACTCGACGTCGAGAAGCAGGGCAAGATTGGGCGTCGCACCGAGACTGAGCGACTCCAAAGCATCGCCAGGTGCGCCTGCTATGGCTGCGGTTTCTTCTGATGATGGCAAGGCAACCAGAGCGGCAAACAGAGGCGGGTCAAGAAAAAACTGCATGGCGAGCGAGGGAAATTTATCGGAGGTCACTTCTAGGGTGCAAGTCTGGGTCCCCTGGAGACTTGGGAGCTCATGCGGCTCTGCAAGGGTTAAATCAATTTCGGAGCTGGTTGCGGCTTTCCACCCGGCTGCCGCTTGACCGGCAACCTGACGCAGAAATTCGGCGAACGCGTCGCGGTGCAATTCGGAGAATTCCGCGGCCGGATCCAGGGCCTCGGACTGCAGGAGTTGGGCGAACTGCACGGCGACGGGTTGCTCACACAGCCAGAAGGCAGAGCCCTGCAAACCCTTGGAGACCTGGAACCGCGTGGCGATGGCGTTCTTATTAGGGGCGGCTGGAACCGAGGCTTCGGCCAGCGGGGCGCTCCACGAACAGACGGCAGGGGCGCCGAGAGACTCGAGAACGCGACTGAAGGCGGCCCTCCAGGCGTCAGAGAATTCTTGAATTGCGATGGCCGCAGCGTCATCCATTATTGGGGCTCCCTGCCGTTGACTGGCACGATGGAAGTACGGGAATGGATGCGCGCGCCTTTTCTGGAACCGTGACGAACGGGAAAGGCGAGGAACATCGGTTTGCCGGAAACGTTGAAGCAGATGGGTGAACTGCAAGGAATGGGGAGCGGCAGGACGTCGCGGGGCGCGAGGGCCAGGAGTTCGCTGATTTTTAAAGGACTGGGCGGCAAACTGAGGTGGGTGAGGAAGGTGCTGTCGAGGAGGCGCTCCTGGAGCCTGTGGCAGGCGTCCGGCGAGGGGTTACGTTCGAAGAGCGCACCTTGCGCCGAGAGCTTGCGGAGCAGGGCGTTGGCAATGACGGCGGGAAAAGCCATGTTGAGATTGCCGCGGGCCTCGAGGAGACGGATTTCGAAGCTCAGGGAAAGGATCTTTTCGTGCGGCTGCATGAGATTCTGCACCTGAGTGTATTGCTGCCGCTGGTCGAAGCGAATGTCCAGCTCGATGACCGCTGCCCACGTGCTTTGCAGGTCGCGGGCTATCAGGCGGACGACGGTTTCGAAGATTTGTTCCTCGATCTCGGTGAAGTCCCGGGGTTCGATGGGATCGATGCCAGAACCCCCAAGAACCAGGTCGACAATGGGGAAGACCAGGGAGATATCCGCTTGCAAAGCGGCGCGGGCATCAATCGGCTGCACACGCAGCGAAGCAAGGTAGGTGAGCTCCGGAACGCGGGAAAGAAACTCGTCGAAGGTTAACTGCTCCGCAGAAACCAGGTTCATTTCGAAGGCCACGCGCAGATAGACGCCCAGGGAATTTCCGAGACGCCGCGCCAGGGACTCATGCAACGCCGTAACCGCGCGCACCTGGTCGGATGTAAGCGTGCTGGAACGGCGCAGGTCGCAGGGTTCGACTTTCTTTTTGGCCGCGGCGCGGCCGCGTTTGGGACTTTTCTCGGCGGCATTAAAGAGCGCGTCGATTTCTTCCTGATTTAGGATCTTGCGCATCAGAGCTTCTCCCGGATAGTGGAATTCCCCAGCGTGGCGAACGGGACTCCAGGCGCCTTAGCGAGACCGCCCGGCATAACCGAGCGCAAGGCAATTAGCGCCGCAGTATGAATCTGCGAGACGCGCGATTCCCCAATATTCAGAATGGCGCCAACTTCTTTCATGGTGAGTTCCTCCAGGTAGTAGAGGGCCAGAACCTGGCGCTCTTTTTCGCCCAGTCCTTCGATGGCACGGGCGAGCTGCACGCGCAGCTCGGAGCGAAACGTCTGTTGAAAAGGATCATCCTCGGGACGTGAAGCGACGGCGCTGATGGAGTCCTCCGCGCCGCCCTCGTCGAGCGGACCGTGCAGGCTACCGAGATCGAGCCCGCGAAGGTCTCCGAGGAGGTGCTGAAATTCCGTGAGCGGCAGAGCGAGATGGGCGGCTAATTCAGGTTCGGAGGGAGCGCGTCCGAATTGTGCGGCAAGCTCGCGGCGGGCTTCCTCGATGCGCCGCGCCTGACGGCGCAAGTTCCTGGGGCTCCAGTCCATCTGGCGGAGGCTATCGAGAATGGCGCCGCGAATGCGGAAGCGCGCGTAGGATTTCAGCTGCACGTTTTTGGAAGGGTCGAATTTGTCGACTGCGTCAATAAGCCCGAGAATGCCGGCGTGGACCAGGTCGTCGAAAGAAACATGCGACGGCAAGCGGTCGTACACCCGGCGGGCGATGTAGCGGACCTCCGGGAGATTTTCGAGGAGCAGGCGCTCGCGTTCCGCGACGGACGGAGCCGTGGCGGCGGCCGTGGCTTTGGGATTTTCCGTCACCATGGTGTGTACTCATTGCCGGAGGTGGTCGAGCTATTTGTAGCGCGAGTCATCGCACCACCCCGAGGGATTGCACCGAGACGTTGGCGGGAATTTCCGCGGGAGACAGAACCACGATTCGAGGGATGAACGGTTCCAGCAAGCGGCGGAGATGGAACCGCACCGGGGTGTTGCAGACCAGCACCGTGGAACTCAGGGCCACCCGGTCGCCCACCAGGCGTTGGAGACTCTCCAGCACTGTACGCAGTGCGCCGGTCGCGCCAACTGCGCTGCGCTCGCCGACGATGGCCTGCTGCGGATCAATCTGGCGCTGCAAGTCTTGCTCGATGGCGGGATCCAGGGTCAGGACTTTTAGTTTGCGGTCTTCCCCAAGAAGCGGAGCGACCAGCGAACGGCTCATGGCCTGCCGGCAGGCTTCGACCAGAGCGATGGGATTCTTGTTGACGGCGGCGGTTTCGAGCAGGGCTTCAAGGATGGCGGTGAGATCGCGAATGGAAACTTGTTCGCGGAGCAGTTGTTGGAGGACGCGCTGCGCTTCGCCCAGGCTGAGCAGGCGGGGGACAAGTTCGTCGACGAGCTTGGGCTGGGATTCGGCGAGGGCGTCGAGGAGGCGCTTGGTTTCCTGGCGGGTCAAAAGTTCGTGGGCGTACTGGCGCACGATTTCGGCGAGATGTGTGGCCAGTACGGACGTTTGGTCGACGACTGCGTAACCGCTAGCGAGCGCGTGCTCCTGAAGTCCGGGAACAATCCACAGCGCCGCGGCACCAAAGGCCGGTTCGTTGGTGGGAAGGCCTTCAAGGGGTTGCGCCGAAGCTTCGGAGCTAATGGCCAGCAGGCGGTCGGGCTGCATGTCCCATTTGGCGACTTGTACGCCGCGCAGGAGAACCTGGTATTCGCGAGGTTTGAGTTTGAGGTTGTCGGTAATGTGCACGCTGGGCACGAGAAAGCCCAGTTGCAGCGCGAGATGACGGCGTAACGCGCGGATGCGCTGAAGTAACTGTCCGCCCTGAGCCTGGTCGACGAGCGGTACCAGGCCGTAGCCGACTTCGAGGCTGATGTCGTCGAGTCTGAGCAGCGTTTCGATTTGCTGCTGGGCCTCGGGTTTCTTTTGGGCGCCGGCGAGTTCGGCGGGCTTGGCGTCAGTGACACTGACTTGCGGAGCGCGTGAGGCCATAAAGGCGGCGGCCGCGGCGAGCAGAAAGAACGAAAATTTCGGCAGTCCTGGAATAAGCCCGAGCAACAGCATGACGCCGGCGGCAATGCGCAGGGGCATGCGGCGACCGAGCAGTTGCTGAGCAAAATCGGCGCCCACGGTCTGACCGCTGGAAGTGCGGGTGACAACGATGCCGCCGGCCACGGAAACGAGCAGCGAGGGGATTAGCGTGACAAGACCATCGCCGACGGTAAGGACGGTATAAATCTTCGCGGCGTCGCCTAGCGGAATATTCAGCTGGAACACGCCGATGAGAAAACCGGCGATGATGTTGATAGCGGTGATGAGAATGGTGGCGAGGGAGTCACGCTGGCTGAAACGGGCGGCGCCGTCCATGGCGCCGTAGAACTCGGCTTCCTTGGCGATCATTTCGCGACGGGCGCGGGCCTGGACTTCGTCGATCAGCCCGGCGTTCATTTCGGCGTCGACGGCCATCTGTTTGCCCGGGAGGGCGTCGAGGGTAAAGCGCGCGGCGACTTCCGCGGTGCGTACCGCGCCATGGTTGATGACGAGATATTGAATGGCGACGAGCGCGAGGAAGATGACGAAGCCGACAACATAGTTCCCGCCCACGACGAACTGGCCAAAGGCCTGGATGACGCTGCCCGCGGCGGAGGAACCTTCCGTGCCATGCAGCAGAATGCGACGGCTGCTGGCGATGTTGAGGGAAATGCGAAAAAGGGTGAGGAACAGCAGCAAGGTGGGAAAGACGGAAAACTGCACGGGGCGCAGGATATATAAAGCGGAAAGCAAGACGAGAACGCTCAGCGTCATGCTCAGGGAAAGAAAAATGTCCAGGAAGATGGCCGGCACGGGAACCAACATCATGAACACGGTGGAGACGGTGGCGACCGGGACGAGCCACTCGAGGGAGTTGCGTTTCGCAGTGTTTTCGCCGGCCATGGTCTTTTAGCGCGCTCCCCCACCGCTTGGACCGCGGCGTGCAGCGGCTTGCATGCGCATCTGCGTGCGATAGAGGAAAGCGAGAATCTCGGCCACGGCGGCGTACAGTTTCGGAGGAATCATCTGATCGATCTCCGCGGCTTTGAAGAGCGCTTGGGCCAGCGCGGGATTTTCGACGATGGGTACTTCGTTCCAGCGCGCCAGTTCCTTGATTTTCTGAGCGAGGAAGTTGCGGCCTTTGGCGACGACCACTGGAGCAGCCATGGTTGCGGGGCGATATTCAAGTGCCACGGCGTAGTGCGTCGGATTGGTGATGACCGCGGTGGCGCGCTGCATGCTCTTTTGCAGCGAACGGCGCATAGCTTCGCGGCGCAGACGGCGAATCTTGCCCTTGACCTGCGGATTGCCTTCGTTGTCTTTATTTTCGCGTCGCACTTCCTGCTTGGTCATGCGCAGGGATTTTTCAAAGGTTTGGCGCTGCAGGAGGTAATCAATGCCCGACCAGGCCAGGAGCACGAGGCCGGATTGCCAGGCCAGGGAATAACTGATGCGGCCGAGAAGCGCCAGGGATGCGCGCGCGGGCAGGCGTGCGGCATGCAGAATCATCGGCGCCTGTTTCAGCATTAGATTCAGTGCCAGATATAGAATCACCGCCGAAGGCAGGAGCGACTTCAATACGCGACTGAGCACGGCCATGGAAAAAAGATGTTTCACGTTAGTGACGGGATTTAGGCGCGTAAATGTTGGCGCTAAGGCCTTGGGAGAGAAACTAATGCCGCCTTGCGCGAGAGTGCTGGCGATAGCCATGACGAAGGCGACGCCAAAGAGCGGGGCGAGCCATTGGGCGACGGCCAGGGTAGTCCAACCGAAAAGCTGGGACTGATCGGAGCGCTCGCCATGGATGCCAGATTCGAGGACGCGGGAAAAATAGGATTGCCAGCGGGCAATCCAAACTTCGGGATGGGAGGCAAGTATAAAGACCACGGAGAGCAGAGTAACGGTGGAGATGAGGTCGCGGCTGCGCAGCACCTGGCCCTCTTCGGCGGCAGTAGTGCGGCGCTTCGGAGATGCTTTTTCTGTGCGGTCGTCGGCCACGATGCGGGGTCCTCAATAAAAACGGCTTTAGTGGGAAAGACGCAGCAAGCGCTCGCTCCATCCGAGTGCCTGGGCGAATTCCCTTTCGAAAAACACCGGCCACAGTTCCAGAGCGACACTCAAGACCACGTAGCCCACTAGGATCTTGAGCGGGATGCTGAGGAAGATGGCGGACATCTGCGGCGCGGCCTTGCTGAGAAAACCGATCGTTACGTCGATGAGCACGGTGGCCAGCAGAATGGGGGTGGCCAGTTGCAGGCCCGTGAGCCACATGGCGCCGGCGTCGTGGAGAAATTCCTTAAGTGCCAGCGGACCAATGAGGTAGGCGCCAGGGGGCACGTATTCGAAACTCTTCGCCAGGCCGCGGAGAATCCAGTGGTGCACGTTGAGTTGCAGGAATAGCAGTAGAACGACTAACTGATGAAACGTGGAAAGCACCGGAGTGTCCACGTTGGTGGTGGGATCGATGACGTTGACGAGAGAAAATGCAAACTGGAAACCCCCAACCTGTCCGGCAAGCTGCGCGCCTTCGAACACAAACTGCATGCACAGGCCCATGGCCATACCCAGCAAGGCTTCGCCGAGCGCCAGGCGCGTCCAGGCCAACGGGGTGAGCGCCAGACGCGGAACCACGGTGACTGGATAGAGCAGCGCGGTTAACGCCAGGGTGAATCCCGCACGAACTGCGGTCGGCGTGGAAATATTCCCAAGAAACGGTGCGAAGGACATCATGCCCGCGACGCGCAAGCCGATAAGGAAGGCGTGAGACAAAATCTGTTGAAGGTCGATGGGCACGCTCTGCGATCCTTATTGGGTGTAGAGACGAAAATCCGAAAAGAGCGATTCCGTGAAAATCACCAGGTGGTGCAGCATCCACGGCGTGAGAAAAAAGATGATGGCGCCAACGGCGGACAGGCGCGGAACAGTAGACACCGTCATATCCTGAATAGAGGTCATGACCTGGCCGATGTTGATGATCAGCCCGACGACCATGGCGGAAAGCAGGATGGGCAAGGCCACCCAGAAGGCCGCTTCGATGGTGCGGCGGGACAATTCGACAACGTCTGCGGCATTCATCGTCAAGCTCCTCCGTTTTGCTGAGCGGATAATTCAGTAGTGAAAACTCTTCAGCGTCGAACCGACCACCAGGTTCCATCCATCCACCACCACGAAAAGCAAAATTTTCAGCGGCGTGGAAATCACCACCGGCGGCAGCTGCAGCATGCCGATGGAGGTGGTCACCGAGGCCGTCACCAGATCGATAACCAAAAACGGCAGGAACAAAACCGCGCCGATCTGAAAGCCGGTCTTCATCTCCGAGAGGATGTACGCGGGAATCACGATGCGCATGGGGATGTCATCGGGCGTCTGCGGACGGGGGCCGCGGCTCATTTCCACAAACAGCGCCAAGTCCTTTTCCCGGGCATAGCTGAGCATGAAGTTGCGCACGGGAACGGAGGCCAAATCGAGCGCCTGGAGGGAATTCACCTTGCCTTGTTCGAAAGGGACGATGGCTTGAGCATGCACCGCTAGTCCCACAGGCTGCATGATGAAATAGGTGAGGAAAAGCGAAAGGCCGATGAGCGTCTGATTTGTGGGCGCAGTCTGCGTGCCCACAGCCTGGCGCAGGAAGTGGAAAATGATCAGGATACGCACGAACGGAGTCATGGACAGCAATATGGCAGGCAGCAGGGTGACAATCGTGAGCAGCAGAATGATAGTTATGGAAGTGGAATCGCCGCGCACGCTCAGTCCGGGTAATTGCAGTATCGGCGCGGTGCTGGAAGCGGAGGCGAACAACATCAGATGGCGCCCTCGTGAGTTGTGGTCGACAGCTGGCCCGTGGATGGATGATCCTGATCGCCAAGGCCCTGCAGCAGGGATACGGAGTGTGGGGTAACGCCGAGTAAAAATCTCCGGCGTTCGAACTGCACGACGGCGACAAAGCGCTTGTCGCCAAGCGATACGGTCTCGCACAAACGCAGTGAGCGCTCGCGGCGCCGGATGCTCACCGTGCGAAAGAGTTGGCACAAGCGCTCCGCGAGGCGCAGCGTGTATCGTCGCAATGAAACGATCGGCGTATCTGACATACGACTTACTACCTTTCTCAATAACGAAACATCTGCGATACCGTCACGGACCTCGCGTTAGCTAAAAAAATCCCGGTGCACCGGTCGGTACACTGGGCCCAAGCCGCTCCAACCCTCGCCGTTTTTCACGCCAACTCCGTGACGCGCACAGCGATGCGTTGCGCCACCACCTCAAACTCCGCCCAGGCGATGAGTTGCGTGTTGACCACCACGGGCACGTCCGCGCCGTTGACGTGATTGCTTTCGAGAATCGCTCCGGGTTCCAGTTGCAACAGATCGCGCACGGTAAAGAGACGCAAAGGCAGATCCACACTGAGGGTGCAGCGCAGATATCCTGCCTCCGTCCAGAGGTCATCGGCCGCGACGGGCGGCGGTGTTTCTTTGGCGGTGGTGACGATGGCGGACATGGTTCAGCGCTGCACCAGAAATTCCGTAAAGTAAACGTCACGAACGTCGAGTTCCGGAACGTTGCGCTGCAAGCTATCGAGAATGCTCTTTTTCAACTGCAACTTCCCTTCCGGAGTGAGCAGCGGCACAGCATGCGCCACCGTCAAGACGGAGAGCACGGCATCGCGAATGCGCGCCACCGGCATGCCCGCGGCGGCGCGGTCTTTTTGCACGCCGTCCGGCAAGCGATCGATACCGAGATCCATGGTGACGCGCAGAAAATGCGTTTCCTCGGTGTCCGCCAAATTCACCGTGAACCCTTCCAGATGCACGATGTACTTGGGAACCATCCCGGACTCCGCTCTGGGCGCCTCGGCCGAGCGCGTCCGCTGCATCACGAACCACGCCGAAGCGCCACCGCCCACGACAGCCAACACCGCGATGGTCAATAAAGAAACGCCGGAGGTTTTAGCTGGTGCCGCGGTTGTTTCCGCATCCGCCACAGTTCCTGCTCCTTGCTCCCCTGCGGCACAGAGAGAGTGCAATCCAAGCGCCGAAGCGAGAAATTCGCACGAGCGTCAAACGAGATTCCGCTTCGCGCAAGTTGCTCGAAAGGTGCGGCTTAGAAAAACCGATGGAAGTAGCGGCGGGCGAGGCTATGCCGCAACGGGAAGCACGGCGGCAACTCGGAGAAAACTCATTAGAATGCTCCAACACAAAAGCCGCCGCTTGGGTTTTACTTGATCGCCAGTTACGGAATCAGCGCGATAGCCGCCTGCGTCACCTGGTCGATGGTGGTTACCGACTTGGCGTTGACCTGATAACTGCGCTCTTCGATAATCAGGCTCGCGAATTGCGTGGCGATGTCCACGTTGGACTGTTCCAGTGAACCGCCGCTGAGTGTCCCGCGTCCGCCGGAGCCTGGCGAGCCGACATTCGCTTGCCCGGAGGCCAGGCTAGACTGAAAGTTGTTGTCGCCGTTGCGAATGAGCCCTTGGTCGTTCTCAAAGGAGGCCAGCGCCACTTGCCCAATCACCACTGTTTGATCGTTGCTGAAGGTTCCCTGAATCGTACCGTCGGAGCCGATCTGGTAGCTGGAAAGCGTCCCGCTGGCATACCCGTCCTGCGTCGTGGAGGAGGTCGCCGAAGGACCGGACACCTGGGTTAATGGACTTGTGCCAGATGCACCGTAAAGATTCCAGGCGAATGTGAGCGTGTTGGCGCCGTCGGCCAGCCCTGGAATGTTGATTCCGGCCACGTTCGCGGCTGGTGCGGTAAGTTGCCCGGCGCCGTTGAAGGTGAGCGCTCCGTTGTTGATGGTCAGAGGATTGGCAGCTCCGACGTCAGCGCCCGGAATCGTAATGTTGTAGTTCCAGGCGTTGGCCGCCGTCTTCGTAAAGTTATAGGTGAGCACATGCGGACCACCAAGCGAATCATAGACTGCCACGGAGGTGCTGAACGTGCCGCCGACGGCGGTATCGGAATTAAGATTCAGCGCTAGGGACACGTTCGCCGTGGGATTTGCCGGAGTGCTCTGCCCAAGCTCGATTTTCAGAGGGCCGAGCGTGGCGCCAGGGTTGATTACGCCATTGGTCGCCGAATAGCCCAGGACTTGCGCTCCGTCTTGCGTCAGGAGATTGCCGTTCTGATCCGTCGAAAAATCACCTGCGCGCGTGAACAGCTCCTGCCCGCTTCGCTGCACCACGAAGAAACCGTCGCCCTGGATGGCCACATCAGTTGGCACGCCGCTGGCTTGGATACTGCCTTGGGTGAACTCGGAATCCACAGCCTGGACCGTCGCGCCCACGCCCAACTGCTTGGGATCGCCGTCGCCACTGGTGCCAATCTGTTGATAAAACAAATCGGCAAAGAGCGGCCGCTGAGTCTTAAAGCCGACGGTATTTAG
>DATFYV010000232.1:0-5772 GCA_035314845.1 Candidatus Acidiferrum sp. | reverse complement strand
GCGCGCACGCCGCATCGCCGCTTCAATCCGTTGCTGCGCGAGTGGGTGCTGGTTTCGCCGCAGCGCACGCAGCGCCCCTGGCAAGGCAAAGTTGATGAGCCCGCTTCGGCGGAGCAAGCGCAATACGATCCGAGTTGTTATCTTTGTCCCGGTAATGAACGCGCGGGAGGAGCGCGCAACCCGAAATATTCGAGTACGTTTGTTTTCGACAATGATTACGCGGCGCTGCTTCCGAGTGCTCCGCAGATTGCACTGAACGATGCGGGGTTGCGGGTGGCGGAAACGGAAGCGGGGTTATGCCGCGTGGTGTGTTTTTCGCCGCGCCACGATCTCACTATTCCCCGCATGTCGCTTGTGGAATTGCGCGATGTGGTGGATGTTTGGACGGAACAATTTTCTTCGCTGGCTGCTCTCGACTGGGTCCAGCACGTGCAAATTTTTGAAAATCGAGGCGCCATGATGGGGGCCAGCAATCCGCATCCCCATTGTCAGATTTGGGCGAATGCTTCGCTGCCAAATTTTCCGGAGAGGGAAGTGGCTTCGCTGGCGGCCTATCACGCGGAAAAGCATTCTTGCTTGCTCTGCGATTATGTTGCGCTGGAACTGCAGCGCGGTGAACGCCTCGTTTGTCAAAACGAGGGATTTGTGGCGTTGGTTCCGTACTGGGCGGTCTGGCCGTTTGAAATTTTGCTGCTGAGCAGGCGACACTTTTCCGCGATGGATGAGCTGTCCAATGGCGAACGCGATCTGCTCGCGGATATTCTTCGGCGACTTACCACGCGCTACGACAATTTGTTTGAGACTTCGTTTCCTTATTCGATGGGGTTTCATCAGCGGCCCACCGATGGCCATGCGCATCCCGAGTGTCATTTTCATGCCCACTATTTTCCGCCGCTATTGCGCAGCGCTTCCGTGCAAAAATTTATGGTGGGGTATGAATTGCTGGCTTCGCCGCAGCGCGACATCACGCCGGAGTCGGCGGCGGAGCGCTTGCGCGAGGCTGGGGAGACTCATTACCTCGAAAAAATCGCCAATCGGGAGATTCATCCCGCCGAAGCTGCGGGATGGAAGAGCGTTGGCCTTCCCAGGGAGCCCGCGAAATGACGCCAGAAAATTCTTCCGGCACGCCGCGCCGGCGACTGCGTCTTGGAATGGTGGGGGGTGGCCCGGGCGGATTTATTGGCGCGGTGCACCGCATCGCCGCGCGTCTTGACGATCGCTACGAGTTGGTCGCCGCGGTGCTCACCTCCGACCCCGCGCGCAGCAGGGCGGCTGCCGCGGAGTTGCACATCGCCCGGGCGTACAGCAGCTTTGAAGAAATGGCCGCGACGGAAGCGCAGCGCCACGATCGCATCGATGCCGTCGCCATCGTTACCCCGAATCATCTGCACTTTGCGCAGGCGAAAGCGTTTCTTGAAGCCGGGATTCACGTGATTTGCGACAAGCCGCTGACCACCACGCTTTCCGACGCCCTGGAACTCGAGAAAATCGTGCAGCGCACGGGACTGATCTTCGGACTGACCCACAATTACACCGGCTATCCGATGGTGCGCCAGGCGCGCGAGATGGTCCGCGACGGCGCGCTAGGCAACCTGCGCGTCATTCAAGTGGAATACGCGCAAGATTGGCTGGCCACGCCGCTCGAAACTACGGGACAAAAACAAGCGGCTTGGCGCACTGATCCGGCACGCAGCGGACCCGCCGGTTCGCTCGGCGATATCGGCACGCACGCCTTCAACATCGCTTCGTTTGTCTCCGGACTTTCGTGTACGGAAGTTGCCGCCGACGTCACCACCTTTGTTCCGGGACGCCGCCTCGATGACAACGTGCATCTGCTTTTGCATTACGAAAAAAATGTGCGCGGCATGTTGTGGGCCAGCCAAGTCGCCACCGGGAACGATAATCACCTCGCATTGCGCATCTACGGTGAAAAGGCGGGCCTGAGTTGGTGCCAGGAACGCGCCAACGAACTGATTTTTGCTCTCCTCGGCGAACCACCGCGCGTTATCGCGCGCAACGGCGCCGGGTCGCTGCCAGTAGCCGCGCACGCCAGCCGGCTACCCTCCGGCCACCCGGAAGGCTACCTCGAAGGCTTCGCGCAGCTGTACACGGATCTGGCAGAACAAATTCACGCGCGCCTGGAAAATTGCGCGCCGAATCCTGCAGCGCTCCTCGTTCCCGGCATTCGAGAGGGCGTGGACGGAATGCGCTTTATCAGCGCCGTACTGCAGTCGGCGAAAAATAATTCCGTCTGGACCGCGCTGTAGCGATGGATGCAAAAACGAGTCCCAGCCGCCCGGTTCCCATGGACGACAGTTCGCAGGGCCTCGCCGCCTTTCGTCATTCCGGTTTTCGTCTTTTCCAAGTGGCGCGGTTTCTAATCATCCTGGGCACGGAGATGCAATCGGTCGCGGTGGGCTGGCAGATCTACGCCACCACCAAACGCGCCCTGGATCTGGGGCTGGTGGGCTTGGCGCAATTTCTTCCCGGGATTTTGCTTTTCCTGCTTTCCGGCCACGTTGCCGACCGCTTTGATCGCCGCAAAGTGATCATTGTGTGTTACCTGGGATTTGCAATGTGTTCGGCGCTGTTGATGGTAATCGCCGCAACACACGTTTCCGGCGTCGTGCCGATTTATTGCGTACTGGTGCTGTTGGGTGTGGTGCGCTCGTTTGGCGGGCCGGTGACCCGCGCGATTCTCCCGCAACTCGTTTCTGAGGAACACTTCCAAAGCGCGGTGGCGTGGAACTCCACAATCTTTCAGGGCGGCACCATCCTGGGTCCGGCCATCGGCGGGCTGGCGTATGCATTGTTGCGCGGCCCGGCGGGAGTGTATGCCATGGCTGTGGCGGCTGCGCTGGCGGCGATGGCGTGCATGCTGACGATCAAAACCGAGCAGGCAGCGCGGCGCCGCGAGCCGGCGTCGCTGGCAACTTTTCTGGTGGGAATAAAATATATCTGGGCGAAGAAATTAATTCTGGGCTCGATCTCCCTGGATCTGTTTGCGGTGTTGCTGGGAGGGGCGGTGGCGCTCTTGCCGGTTTTCGCGCAGGAGATTCTGCGCACTGGCCCGTGGGGATTGGGACTGCTGCGGAGCGCGCCAGGAGTGGGTGCGGCGTTGATGGCGCTGCTGCTCGCGTACCGGCCGCTGCGGCGGCGAGCAGGCGCGACGATGCTCTGGTGCGTGGCGGGATTTGGGGCGTTCACGATTTTATTTGGCGTGTCGCACAGTTTGATTTTATCGTTGGTAGCGCTCGCGCTGGTGGGCGCCACGGACATGGTCAGCGTGGTGGTGCGCGGCACGCTGATTCAGGTGGCCACGCCAGATGAGATGCGTGGGCGCGTCAACGCCGTGGACATGATCTTTATCGGCGCGAGCAATCAGTTGGGGCAATTTGAATCGGGCATCACCGCGCAGTGGTTTGGGGCGGTGCCCGCGGTGATTTTAGGCGGCGTGGGCACCCTAGCGGTGGTGGCGTTGTGGGCTTGGGCTTTTCCGGAGTTGCGCAATGCGGATCAGCTCGTTGCACGGGAAACGTGAGCGCTGGGGATGTCAGGGTCCGTTGGCAAAAAGCAAAGGACAACGCAGAGGCGCGGAGTAAGCGGAGTTACGCAGAGAAAACCGTAGAAAACGCAAGTGCGTGTGTGGGTCGAGCGGAGGCAAAAGCATTTTATTGGGACGGAAGAAGTGGCGAGTCGCGAGTGATGAGTGGCGAGTCAATCGTGGCTCGTCGCTTCAGCGCTCCTAGTAAGCTAGTGGCCCCTTCGCGCAAAACGCTCAGGGTAAACCTTCGCGCAAAGCGCTCGGGGTAGACGAGTGACTCGCGGAGGTTGGCACGCACGCGTATGGGCCGGGAATACGAGAAGAGTCTACGGATGCGCGGGGGTTGCCGGTGGCGGAGCAACTAGCGTTGTGGCTGGAGGCGCGGCGGATTGCGGCATAGCGGTGGGCACCAGGGCGGCTTTCACCGACGCGGGGATTTTGTCGGCATCGCGCACCAGGACGCTGACTTGCCAGATTTGCGTTTCGCTCAGCTGGCCCTTGAAGCCGGGCATGCCAGTCAGGCGAATACCGTTTTCGACTTTCCAGTAGCTTTCCCAGGCTTCGTCGTCGGTGACGCCCTTGCCGTGAAAGAGTTGCGGCGGTACGGGATACATGCCCGCGGCAATGGCGGTTTTGGCGAGTCCTGGCAGGCCGTGGCAGACGGCGCAATTTTCCTTGTAGACTTCCGCGCCGGCCAGATAGTTCTTCTCGTCGGCAGGGGTTTGCGGCTCGGGATGCGGCAATTTATTGAGGTAGGCATCGAGGCCGATGTGCGCGTACTTGCGTTCAAAGGCCATAGGCGGAGCGGAAGTAGCCACGGGGACTTGTCCGCTGGCGAAATAGAGGTGGATGGCCGCGCCTACCAGCAAAAAGCCGACAATGATTCCGAGTATCAGACCCTTGAACATCAATCCTCCGTTGTAGCTGGATAAAATTCTCGCAGCGAAGCGTCTTGCAGGGCGCCAGCCTGCGCTTTGCGCGGGCTACAGTTTATGATGGGGCGCGCGTTTGTGCATCAAAGAAATGCAATTCCCGCGTGCGGGAATGTCGGCATTCCGTCTTCTTGCGATGGTCAACACTGAACCAAAATGGAGGCGGATTTCGGTCCTGTCAGAGTAACCAACGCCTCCCGCCGACCGTCTATATAGGAGCAGGCGGAGATTTCCGGTACGCTAAAGGTTCGGAAGCGCCCTCGATTGCGGTAGTCCCGCAGGTCTGCCCCGGAACAATAGGTTTTCAAGCTGCGTGAGTGTCGGTCGCCAGGAGCTAATTGCATGGGTCACATGAATTCCACCGATCTTCGAGGGCCGGAGGTGCGCCGGGCGCCCACGGATCACGCGAAGAATCATTGGTGGATGTGGGTAATCGCCGCGGTGTTGGTGGCGGGCGGCGTTTGGTATTACCGCGGAGCGCAGGCCAAGACGCAGGCGATCAATGCGGGAGCTCCGGGCGCGCCGGGAAATGGGATGCCCGGCGCATTTGGCAATCCCGTGGTTCCGGTGGTGGTTTCCACGGCGCAACGCGGAGATCTGCCGGTGTATCTCGATGGCCTGGGAACAGTCACGGCGTACAACACGGTGACGATACGCAGCCGTGTGGATGGCGCGATCGTGAAGGTAAATTTCACCGAGGGGCAATTCGTGCACGAAGGCGACGCCTTGGTGGAGATTGATCCGCGGCCGTATCAGGTGGCGCTGGAGCAGGCGCAAGGACAGTTGGCGAAGGATCAGGCCCAACTGAAGGATGTGCAGATCGATATGGAGCGCTACAAGCTGCTCTTCAAAGAAGGCGTGATTCCGCAGCAGCAGCTGGATACGCAGGAAGCGTCGGTGGGGCAGTCACACGGGTCGATTCAGGCGGATCAGGCGGCGATTGACAGCGCGAAATTGAATATCACGTATTCGCACATCGTGGCGCCGATTAGCGGGCGGGTGGGGCTGCGTTTGGTGGATGTAGGCAACATCGTGCATGCCACGGATACCACCGGGCTGGTGGTGATTACGCAGTTGCAGCCCATTTCCGTGATTTTTACTTTGCCGCAGGACCAATTGCCGCAGGTAATGAGCAAGCTGCATGTAAACGCGCAGCAGCTTTCCGTGGAAGCGTGGGATCGCGACGACACCAGCAAGATCACCAGCGGCAAACTGGCGACCATCGACAACCAGATCGATGTGACTACCGGGACATATAAGCTGAAAGCGGTTTTTGGCAACGAAAACAATGCGCTG
>DATFYV010000231.1:0-6225 GCA_035314845.1 Candidatus Acidiferrum sp. | reverse complement strand
GTCCATTCGCAAGGTTGCGGCAGGCGGATGTGATAGGCTGCCAGCGGGAATTCCACGCCATGAAGCCCAGCGCCCTCATCGTCACGCTGCTTCCGCTCGCCGCCATCGTATTGTTTCTACTAAATTTCGCCCGTGTACCGTGGACGCCCCTTCGCATTTTCGGGCTGTTCCTGGTGGTCGCCGCCGGCACAGCCCTCACCGTAGCGCGCTTTCAACTCGGCAATTCCTTCTCCATCCGCCCGGAAGCCACGGAACTAGTCACTCATGGAATTTACGCCCGGATTCGCAATCCCATCTACGTCTTCGCCGCCATTCTCATCGCCGGATTGTTGCTCTGCCTGGACCAGCCGAAATACTTCTGGCTCTGTCTGATCTTGATTCCCGTGCAGTTCATGCGCGCCCGCGCTGAGGGCCGCCTCCTCGAAGAGCAATTCGGCGACGCCTACCGTCAATACAAATCCCGTACCTGGTTCTAGCCGTCCTGCATCCTGCACCGCTCGTTCGAACTCATGGCCACCGCGCGTTACGAAACGTTGACTTTTGCTTGGGCGGTCGCCGGAGCCGGCTCTAGGGCGGTGGGCGCACCAGAAGGCGGCGATGAGGGCTCCTGCTTCGCGACGACCTGCACGGGCTCCGGCGCCGGCACAGGCAAATGAATACGCAATTTGTCGCGCAGGATTTCCAGTTCGCCCATCCACTGCTGCGCCGTGGCATCGCCGGTCTGGGCAGCTTCGCGATGTTCCCGCAGCGCAAGAATCACTGGCGCATAGCACATGTTTTGCACTTCCCAGATGACGACCGGGAAAGGCAGCGACAGGGCAAACTCCAGCAGTTTACGTAATTTCCCCGCGCTTTCCAGATTCTCCGAATCTTCGGCGAACGCTGCGGCTTCTTTCTCCAGTCTCCTGCGAATGGCGTACTCCAGCGTGGTGGTATCCACGGTGATGTGGCTGCTGGCCGCTTCCTTCAGAAAACTGTTGATGGTATCGGCATCGATTTCCGGGCGGCTAACGGCCTGATGCAACTGGTTGTTCAAGGCCACTTCCGCGGCGGATTTAAACGCTGCGGGAATAGGAATATTCAACCCGTCCAGGAAACGCATCATGGCGCCCTGATTTTCGTAGATGGTTTTGTACGCGGCGGCCGCGGAGTTCAGGGAGTCGTTCAAGATGATATTGGTGATTTTTCTTTGTTCGTCGCGGAACAGGGTGCGCAGGGACATTTGATGGTTCGGAAAGGTCTCGTCAAGCAGCCGAATGACTTCAGCGGTCTCGGCGCGTGAGAACGCTTCGGCCAGGGTTTTAGCGATTTTATCGTCGGGCGTGGAATCGGCCGGCGCGGCACCGCCGGTGATGTTGTGGTCGCCGAGATGCAGAACAGCGAAGCTCATGGTTGCGGAATCGCGCGTAATTTCCGAACTGAACTTGGCGTGGCCGGATGCTAGGCGCAGCTTGCCTTCGGCCTCCAGGTTGTAAGCTTGGCGCTCCACGTCGTAGCAATAAATCTTGGTCTTCTCTCCGTAATTCTCAAACAGCGAACTAATGGCGTAGTGGCCGGCGAGTTTTTCCATGTCCACGCACGCGGGGCGAACCCATTTGTCGTAGATGTGCGCGCCGTCGCAGTGCTCCGGCAAATTGCTTTTCGCGGCGCGTAATTTCTCCACGAACGGTTCTTCGATCTCCCCTTCGAGGACCTCCTTGGCCAGTTGCACGGCGTGGCCCGCGTAATGGAGAACCTGTACGGTTTCGAGACCGCTCAACTCGTCGAAGAACCAGCCGCAGCTGGTGTACATGAGCATGGCGTGACGCTGCATCTCGAGAAGTTTTAGTGCCGTCACCTGTTCCGCGTCGCTCAGCGGGTGCGTCGCGTGCTCGCCGAAAAATGCCGCCAGCGAAGCATCGGAGCGGTCCAGAATCACGCGGATGTACTCATCGCGCGCGCGCCAAGGTTCCTTGAGAAGGAACGCCGCTTTTTGCTCAAAACCCACGGCCAAACAATCGCGCAGCCAATCGAGCGCGGCGCGCAAAGGGGCCCGCCATTCCTGATTCCAGTTGCGGTGGCCGCCCGAGTTGCAGCCGCAGTTGGCTCGCCAGCGTTCGATGCCGTGCACGCAACTCCAGGAACTGTTGTCCACGATTTCGACCAGGTGATCGGGTGGGTGCTTGGCGAGAAACTTCGCGTAGTTGGTCAGTTCCGCCAGTTTATTGGATTCGATGTAATGCAGCCCGTAAGTCAAGGCCATTTCGCCATAGCGGTGGTGATGGCCATAGCTTTCGCCGTCGGTGGCGATGTGCGTTATCTGCGGCCAATCGCGGGCGTCGGAAAAACCCGAGAGCAGGCGTTCCGCAAAACGTTTGCCGTCGTTCAGCAAACCCTCAAATGCCACGCCCTGGGAGATCGGGCCATCGTAGAAAAAAACGGTGATGGATTTTCTGGCGGCCAAGCGCACCTGATACGCTCGGCTCGGATCGATTTTGTCTCCCGTGACGTCCTTCCACGCGCGGCTATCCTTGCGACGGACGCGTTTCGCCTGGCGCGGGGCGAGAACGGTGAAGCGAATGCCGTTATCCGCGAGCACTTCCAGCGTTTCTGTGTTGACCGCGGTTTCTGGCAGCCACATGCCTGCTGGTTTGCGGCGGAAGCGGTACTCGAAATCCCGGATGCCCCACTTGATTTGCGTGATTTTGTCGCGCCTATTGGCCAGCGGCAAGATCATGTGGTTGTAGCCCTGTGCCATGGCCGAGCCGTAGCCCGAAAATTTTTCGCGGCTCAGTCTGTCGGCGCGCAGGATGGAGGCGTAGACCTTGGGCGCTTTGTCCTCTAGCCAGGAAAGCAGCGTGGGTCCGAAATTGAAACTGATCTGGCTGTAATTGTTCACCAGTTGCAGAATGCGCTGTTCGCCGTCGACAATGCGCGAGGTGGCGTTGGGTGCGTAGCATTCCGCGGTGATACGCTCGTTCCAATCGTGATAGGGGTAGGCGGAGTCCTGTAATTCGATGGCTTCGAGCGAGGGATTCTCGCGGGGCGGTTGGTAGAAATGGCCGTGCACGCAGACGTATCGCATGTTCACTCCGTTGCGGGGTTGGTGTCTTCAAAAACCAGAAAGGAGCGCGCCGGCATATCGAGCATGACGGAATGCCGCGAGGCGCCCGAGGCGTGGAGTAGGTCGTTGAGGCGGTGCGCCGGGTGCCGGCCCGTAACATCGTCCGAAGAATCCATTGCGACGCGCCAGTTTCCCGCCGGCAGATCGATATGAAACTGCGCCAGGGTTTCGCCAAAATGAAAAAACATGAACAGCGGGTGGGGTGCGGACTTGCGAAACACGGCGATGGCTTTCCCGGATTTATGCGCGGTCACTTCCATGGGCGCAGGCCAGCCGAGACGGTATTCCTTCCGCAGAGCCAGCAGTTGCTTATAGAAATCGCGCATGGCGCTGTGGGGCGGCTGTTGCTTCTTGGGGTGCTGCAAGGTTGCGGCGCGAAACGTCTCCTGGCTCTGCGGATCCGGAGATTCTTCCTTCCAGCCGAACTTTCTGGATTCTTCGCTGCGGCCTTTGCGCACGGCGGCAATCAGGTCGGCATCGCCGTGGCTGGTGAAATATAGAAACGGAGCGGTCTCGGCGTACTCTTCGCCCATAAACAGCATGGGGACGAAAGGCGAGAGCAGCATGACCCCGGCTGCCAATTTCTGGCCGGCAAGATCGACGAGTTGGCTGAAGCGCTCTCCCGCGGCGCGATTGCCCACTTGGTCGTGATTCTGGACGTAAACTACAAGACGCTCCGGTGAAATTCCGCGCGGTGAATTGCCATGCCTACGGCGGCGGAATACGGAGTATTGACCCTCATAGTGCCAGCCCTGGCCCAGCGATTGCGCAAGGTGCCGCAGCGACCCGAAGTCCGCGTAGTACCCAAAGTTTTCCCCGGTCAATAAGGTGTGTACGGAGTGGTGAAAGTCGTCGCTCCACTGTGCGTCGAGCGCGAAGCCGCCCCAATCATGGGGGTCCAGCACTTTTCTGTCGTTGAGGTCGCTCTCGGCGATAAGAACTTTCTTCATGCCGGTGCGTTGCTCGAGTCCCTCGACCGCCTGTTTCAGCTCCGCAAGAAAATGCCGAGCCCCGAAATCCCGGATGCCATCGATGGCGTCCAGGCGCAGGCCGTCAAAACGATATTCCCCCAGCCAGTACAACGCGTTGGCCATGAAGTAGTCACGCACCGGCTCGCTGTCCGGTCCGTCAAAATTCAACGCCGAGCCCCACGGGGTGCGATACCGTGTGGTGAAGTAGCGGCCAAACTTGCCCAGGTAATTGCCTTCCGGTCCGATGTGGTTGTAGACCACATCCAAAATCACGGTAAGTCCACGTTGGTGCGCGGCATCCACAAGGCGCTGCAATCCATATGGCCCGCCGTAGCTATTTTGCGGCGCATAGACGTACGTGCCGTCATAGCCCCAGTTGCGCTCACCGGGGAATTGCGCCACGGGCATGATTTCGATGGTGGTGACGCCGAGTTCCGCGAGTTCGTCGAGATGCGCGATGACGCCATCGAAGGTGCCCTCCGGTGTATAAGTGCCGACGTGAAGTTCGTAGAGCACGGCGGATCGCAGGTCGATCGGCTGCCACTGATTGGCAGTCCAGCGAAACGAACCAGTATCTACAATTTGCGATGGGCCGTGCACGCCGTGCGGCTGCCAGCGGGAGGCGGGGTCGGACCATTCGTCCTTGGCGTCGAGGCGATAAAGGTACATAGCGCCGGACTCGAGCTGCGGCAAATCCACGGTGTGAAATCCGGCGTAATCTTTCGTCATTGCGAGCAGCCGGTCACCGGGCGATTTGATGTGCAACTCCACTTGATGAACTTGCGGCGCCCAGACGCAAAACCGCCAGCCTCCATCGAAAAGAGGCGTAGCTCCGACGACATGTGTGGTGTCTGGAACAGCGTTTGGCAAATGATCTTCCCTGAAAGAGGTTTGAACGCATGCCGCAGGTTGCAGCCGAACAACCATTGGATGCCTGACGGGGACGATTGTAGACGGCAAAGGATGAATTGCGAGCACATTTCCATACGGAAGCGTGGAGGTGATTCCCGGAGGGAGGAAGAACAGGTGCCTGTGTTCGGAGCAGGCACCTGTTCGGAGAGAGGTCTCTTCGTTGAGGCTCTAACTTGACGAAAGTGTAGCGGGAGCCCGGAAAGCGGAACATCCGGTATTTCCTGTAGAAATAGCGGAGGATTTCAGGGAGCATCTTGGGCTGCGGGCAACGCTTTGCCGCGCAGGACAGCGCCCGACGAAGTTTCATTCTTACGCCGTGAGAAGATTCGTGTTGAAACGGAGCGCGGGCGTTTCCGCGAGCAGATTGGAGACATGAATCATGGAAGGATGAGAATCCGCCACGATTTTTACGAACGCGGTAAGCGGCACGGCCAGCAGCAGGCCCAGCACGCCCCACAGCCAGCCCCAGAAAAGAATACCGAGAGTTGCGGAAACCGGGCCAATATTCACGCGGGATGCAATAAACTTGGGAGTAAGAATATTCGCGGAAACGAGGTGCAGGACCACGACCGTAGCGGCAATGAGCAAAACTGGCGAGACGGAATCGAGTTGCATCAGCGCGGCGACGCACGGTAAGGCCGCGGCGAGAACTACGCCGAGGAACGGCACAAGGTTCAATATCCCGCTGGCAATGCCGAGAGGAACCGCGCCTTGCATCTTTAACAGTTCAAGAATGCCAACGGTGACAGCTGACATGATCACGCCGATAGTCAGGTTGCCGACCACGAAGCCGCGCACCATTTCACTGGCGCGGCTGACGAAGAGCGGGACGTCGATGCGCTGGCCGAGCCAACTTTCAAAGCGCACGCTCATCTGCTTTTTGCGGATGAGCATAAAAAACACAAGGAAGGGAACCACGCCGGCGATGACCACCGCGCCCCAGACGGATCCGACGCCGCGAACGATGTACGAGGGCCAGGTGGGCGTTTCACGAATCTTGACTTCCGGCACGCGCTTGGCCGGAGTGTTACTGAGGCTCAGGCTTCCCGCGGTATATTGCACGCGTTGAATTTTGTCGGTGAGGGGGCTGACGGCGTCCCGGACGCGGGAGGTGAGTTGCGGGAGTTGATCGATGAATTCCAGGCTTTTGTTGTAGGCACCGGCGCCGGCAAAGCCCATTCCAGCCATGAACACCAAAATGATGAGTGCGGCGGCCAGGGAGCGCGGGATGTGCCAGTG
>DATFYV010000230.1:0-4812 GCA_035314845.1 Candidatus Acidiferrum sp. | reverse complement strand
CGCCACTACGCCCTGATGATCTTTGGAACTGACAAGGCGATCCAGCTGCGAGCGATCTTCAAAGCGTAGCGGCACGCCTTGTTTGCGGGCCAACTGCACGATTTCTTCGGTGCGGGTGTCCTGGCGGCCTTTGGCGATGACAATGCGATCCAGCGGGCGCCCGGCTTCCAGGGCTTCGCGCACCGCATGAATTCCCGTCAAACGATCCATATGCCACCAGTCTACAAGAATCGAGCCGACATACAGCGGGGCTGGTCTTTCTCAGTCGAGATGGCTGCAGAATTCCAGCATCCGGGTGCGCGCGGATTTCACCGGCGTTGCGAATGGCAGCGCTGCGGCATCATCGAGCAGCAGAATTACGCGGTCCAAAGCGCCTTCGCCGGAACGTCCGGTGAGCGCCAGACGAATGGGGTGAAACAGTTCCCGGCCACGGGCCTCGAAACGGGCCTTCATCGCGGTGATGATTTCGCTGAAGCGCTCGGAAGTGAGCGGTACGCCATCGAGAAGCTCCGCGGCGAAAAGGCGCAACACTTCGCGCGCGGCATAGCGCGATAACACGATGTGGCTTTCGACCTTCGCCAAGGTTTCTTGCGCGTCATACTGAAAAACCAGCGCGAGCAAATCGGCGAGAGCCTTGCGATCCTGCACTTGCGGACCCAGCAAGAAGGCTGCGCGGTCGCACCACAGCAAATGATCCGACGTGGTCTCGCCCGCAAGCCAGCCGTGTTCACGCAGGATTTCGAGAACGTCGCTGCCGGTATACGGGTTTGGCAACGCTGCGCCAGATTCTATCGGTTCGTCAGGCATGGCAAGTTTTCGCGAAAGAATCTTCGGACGGGGACGAATCTAGCGCAGGCTGAGGGTGGCTACCACCCAAGCGGCAATGGCCTCGCCACGGCCGATAGCGTCCACGCCTTCGTTGGTCTTCGCTTTGAGGTGAATTTTTTCGGAAGCGACTTGCAGGGTGGTGGCCAGGATTTCGCGCATGGCGGGAAAATGCGGTCCCAGTTTGGGTTTTTCGAGGATCACCACGGCATCGACGTGCTCGATGGTGAACTTCTTTTCTTCCAATAGTTCCTGCGCGCGTTCCAGGAAAATCAGGCTGTTGGCGCCCTTCCAGCGCGGGTCGTTGTCCGGGAAATGCGTGCCAATGTCGCCCAGCCCTGCGGCGCCAAACAGCGCGTCGCACAGTGCATGCGCCAGCACGTCGCCGTCGGAATGTCCTGCCGGCCCTTTATCAAAGGGCAACTCGATGCCGCCCACAATTAGCTTGCGGCCAATTTCCAGGCGGTGGAGATCGTAGCCAATGCCGCAGCGCGTGGTCATCGCTTGGCCGCCTCGCGTTCCAGATAGAAGCGCGCCAAATCCATATCCGCGGGTTTGGTGATTTTGATGTTGCGCTCCGAGCCGAGCACCACGTGCACGTCGTGACCCAGCCGCTCGACGAGCCCCGCTTCATCAGACGCGTTCACGCCATCCGCCGTAGCGCTGGCGAAGGCCTCCTTCAACAACTTGGCGGAAAAAACCTGGGGCGTCTGCGCCAGCACCACGCGTTCGCGGGGGATGGTACCAATGATTAGCGCCACATCTTCCGGCAAACTCGCGCGCTTCACTTCCTTCACCGTATCCATGGCTGGAATGCCAAGGATTGCCGCGTGGCAGCGACGCGCCTCTTCGATTACTCGCGCGATCTGCTCCACGGTAACAAACGGGCGCACAGCATCATGCACCAACACGAGCTCGGCATCTTCCGGCACCTTTTGCAGCGCCAGGGCCACGGATTCCTGGCGGGAATCGCCGCCGCGAATTACATGAACGTTTTGCGAGAATTTTTCCGCGAGCAGCCTGGTTTCCAGGGAGGCCACCACGTCGCCGCGCGTGGCCACGATGATGTCCGTGACCTGCGCGCAGGAGGCGATGCGCCGCACGGTGTGCACGACGATGGGTGTCCCGGCCAGCTCCAGGAACTGCTTGGGCGTTTCCGCGCCCATGCGCGTTCCGAGACCAGCAGCCGGAAGAATAGCAGCGATGCGATTCATGATGTGGTCGGCAAACGGTATTACGACGCACGTACCCCAAAGCAAGCAATACCAGTTAGCGGACTTTCGAGTGTACCCGAAGGGCGGGTAGCAGGACAACGCGCGCCGTCCAGGAGAGGAGAGCGAACCTAAGGATAACGCTGAGACACAGCGTACACGGAGGATGCGCGGAGAAGAATGCTAGCCGCGGCTCGCATCGGTGGGCCGCGTTCCTGTTCGACCAGCGTTCGGCGAAGCGTCTGGGGCGTTCTGCGCGACTTCGCTGCGCACGGCGCTTGCACCGGCGGCCGCCTGCTTCGCAACGGAAACGCTCGTTTCCCCGCTCTCGTCAAGGCGGCCAAAAATCATTTTGCCGGCGGTGGTCTGGTGCACGGAGGTGACGACAACGGCGACACTCTTGTTGATCATGCGCCGGGCGCCGTCGACGACCACCATGGTGCCGTCGTCCAGATAGGCGACACCCTGATTGGGCTCCTTACCTTCGCGCAAAATCAGCACGCGCATGGGTTCGCCGGGCAGCACCGCGGGCTTCATGGCGTTGGCCAGCAGATTCACGTTGAGCACCGCGATGCCGTGCACGGTGGCCACTTTGTTGAGATTGAAATCGTTGGTGACCAGTTTTGCGCCCATGCGCCGCGCCAGTTCGACGAGCTTGTCGTCCACGTCCAGATCCTGTGGCAGGCCGTCTTCCAGGAGGCGCACTTCAAGCTGCGGCATCTTCTGCATGCGTTGCAGAATTTCCAGGCCGCGGCGGCCGCGCTGACGCTTTAGGGCGTCGCCGGAATCCGCGACCATTTGCAATTCGTGCAGGACGAATTGCGGCACGACCAGGACGCCGTCGAGGAAGTGCGCTTCGCAAATATCGGCAATGCGCCCGTCGATGAGTACGCTGGTATCCAGCAGTTTCAGCGACTCGGCGCTAGGCGCTAGGGGCGGCGCGGGCAAGCTGTCGGTCCGCCGCGTCAGGAACTCCGGGCCATATGCTGCGCCCAACGTGAGGCCCAAGTAAGCGAACGCCAGCAGCACGGCGATGGCGAAGAACGTCTTGGTGGGCTCCAGAATGGCGGTTCGCGAAAGCAGCAAGGCAGTCAGCAGCGCCGTGAAGATGCCCATCACCAGACCCGCCGCGCCGGCAAGCACGCTGCCGGAAGCGCCGCGCAGCAAGCGCCACTCTATGGCTAAAAGCAACGCTGCAAAGCAAAAACCGGCCACGGCGGCGAGCGCCCTTTGCCAGCCGAACGGGGGCAAGCCATAGCCCAAGGCCGTGGCGGCCGCAAGAAGTACCACGCGCAAAGCCCAGAAGTCCGCACCAAACCCGACGAATACGTGGCTCTGCGGAGTAGCGCCAGTGCCGGGTGGCAGCGCAGTATTCTTAGTAGAATAACGATCTTCTGGAGACATTTGCGGAGACGGGCGAACGCTCCCCGGCGCGGTCCAGCTCATACGACCTCACAGTAAAGCCGACACTACTGCAAAATCGCTTACGCCAGCCTGGCGCGCTGCGGAAGGGCACTCCAGAATGGTGCGGGATGAGCATGGGAGAGAGTACACGTCCCGCGGATTACATATTCTCATAACTTTATCCGATTAGGCTATATGCGCAATCATCGTAAGGGAGAAGCGCAGGTGTCATTGGTGTGGCCCATTCCAGAACGCGTGGTCAGGGCAGATATATGCGGGGGACACGCTGGGTTACGGCGCAGAGCAGGTCGGAGGTGACTGTGCCGATGCTGCGGGCCACCTGGCTGGCGGGAAGCACTTGCTCGCCAGCGACTCCGTAAATGGTGGCGGTGTCGCCGATGGCGGCATCAGGAACGTCGGTGACGTCGATCATGGTGACGTCCATGGAGACGATGCCGACGATGGGCGCGAGCACACCGCGCACTAGCACGTTGCCGTGATTGCCGAGGGAACGGTGAATGCCGTCGCCATAGCCTGCGGCGAGCACGGCGATTCTTGAGGCGCGTTTGGTGACGAAGGCCGCGTCATAGCCAACACCAGCGCCAGCGGGGACGTCGCGCAGGCTGACGATACGCGAGCGCAGGCTCATCACCGGACGCAGCGGCATGCGCTTTTCCATTACCGCGCGGCGTTCCATGGGGTCGTAGCCTGGGTGGTAGCCGTATAGAATTGCTCCCGGGCGCACCATATCCGCCCAGGTTTCCGGGCGGGAAGCGATGGCAGCGCTGTTGGCCAGGTGCACGATCCCGGGGTCGATGCCCAGCGCGCGCAGGCGGTCGAGGGCGGCGTAGAAGCGCTCTTCCTGTTCGCGGGTTTGGCGGCCGGCCACGGAATCGTTGAATACCTCGGACGAGGCGAAATGGGTCATTACGCCGCCGAGGCGAAGATGTTTGCACTTGGCGAGCTGGCGGGCGAAGCATTCCACGTCGCCGGGGGCGATGCCCAGGCGGTTCATGCCGGTGTCGATTTTCAGGTGGAATGAGACGGGCTTGCGTCCGCTGACCCGCGCAGCGGCTTTGTCCAAGGGTTGCAACTGTTCGCAGCGGTGGATGACAGGGGTCAAATTGTGTTTTACGAGGCGCGATTCTTCGCCGGGAACGAAACTGGTGAGGATAAGCACGGGTTTGCGCACGCCCGCTTTGCGCACGGCGATGCCTTCTTCGGTGCAGGTTACGCCGAACCAATCGGAGCCGGCTTTTTCCAGGGCTTTGGCGGCTTGCGGGCCGCCGTGGCCGTAGCCGTTGCCCTTTACGATGGACAAAACTTTTCGGGCAGTTTTGCGCTTTTCGTCCGGCGGATTTACGTAGGCGCG
>DATFYV010000229.1:0-5391 GCA_035314845.1 Candidatus Acidiferrum sp. | reverse complement strand
TTTCATTACCATCGCCTGCGGCGCCATCAGCGGTTTTCACTCCCTGATATCCAGCGGGACCACACCGAAAATGATTGTGCGCGAGAGCCATTCGCGGTTGATCGGTTACGGCGCGATGCTAATGGAATCGTTTGTCGGCGTGATGGCCATGGTGGCGGCCTGCGCCATGACCCCAGGCGTGTATTTTGCGATCAACAGTCCTTCCGGCATCGTAGGAGGCACCGCGGGTGCCGCCGCGACTACCATCAGCGGGTGGGGCTACGCGTTGACGGGCTCTACCATGACCGATCTCGCGAAGCTGGTCGGCGAACCTTCGCTGCTCAATCGGCCGGGTGGCGCGCCGTCGCTGGCCGTGGGGATGGCGCAAATATTCTCCAGCACCATCGGAGGCCCGCGCCTGCTCAGCATCTGGTATCACTTCGCGATTATGTTTGAAGCACTTTTTATTCTGACCGTGCTCGATGCCGGCACGCGCGTGGGCCGCTTTATGATTCAAGAGCTGGGCGGCCGAGTGTGGAAACCGTTTGCGCGCACATCGTGGGTGCCGGGCATGCTGGTGTCCAGCGCGTTGATTGTCGGCCTGTGGGGATACTTTCTGTACCAAGGCGTGATTGATCCGCTGGGCGGCATTAACTCGCTGTGGCCGCTGTTTGGCATCGCTAATCAGTTGCTGGCCTGCGTGGCGCTGGTGCTGGCCACCACCATCATGATCAAGATGGGGCGGCTACGCTGGCTGTGGGTGACAGTGCTGCCGATGATCTGGCTGGTTACCGTGACCATGACCGCGAGCTACCAGAAGATCTTCAGCGCCAATACCCGCATCGGGTTTTTGTCCCTGGCGCGATCGCTTGCGGAGCAGGTTGCCGCGGGGAAAATTCCGGCGGCAAAAATCGCCGATACGCAGCGCATCATTTTTAATCAGCGCCTTGACGCGGCCGTGACTGCCGCGCTGGCGCTGATGATTCTTGTGCTGATCGTCGAAGCACTGGTGCAGTGGTATCTGCTGCTGGCCAAACGACGGCCCGCAATAATGTATGAAGCGCCGTACGTAGCCACAGGATGGGCCGCAAACTTTTCCGGCGTGGCACACGGAGACGACTGATGGAGGGAAATGGAATCATTTTCGCCCGCCGCCGGAATCCGCTCTTCGGGGCGCTGCGCGCGTTCTGGCGCGGCTTGCGCGAATGGTGTGGCGATGCGGCGTACGACCGTTATCTAGCGTCGCGAACCATCCGCGAATCAACCGGGCGGCGGCTTACGCGAACGGAATTTTACGTCGAGCAGGCCAACCGCCGTTATTCCCGCCCGAACCGCTGCTGCTAAAAAAATGTTTTCTCTCCGCCTGCCGGAGTACTAAACTCTGAGCAATTCCCCCATTTTGTGTCCACGGAGGCATTTCATGTCCATCGATCAGAACAAACTCCACGAATTCCTAGGCCGCGCCATTGTGGACTTTGGCGCTACCTTCACGGCAGGCTTGATTCGCATCGGCGACAAGCTCGGGCTATACAAAGCGTTGGCGAAGTCAGGACCGCAAACGCCCGCGGAACTGGCGAAAGCCACCGGAACAGCGGAGCGCTATATCCGCGAATGGCTGGCGAACCAGGCAGCGGGTGGCTACGTGACCTACGATGCCACGAATGGCAAATTTCACTTAAGCGAGGAACAGGCTTTCGCGATGGCGGATGAGAGCAGTCCGGTGTTCCTGCCTGGAGCTTTCCAAGTAGCACTGGCGTCGCTGAAATCCGAGGAAGCGCTCATGGAACGTTTCAAGAGCGGCGCCGGGCTGGGGTGGCACGAGCATCATCCTGAATTATTCGTGGGCACGGAACGGTTTTTCCGCCCGGGCTACGCTGCAAATCTGGTGGCGGCGTGGATCCCGTCGCTCGAAGGCGTCGACGCGAAATTAAAGAGCGGCGGGCGCGTCGCGGATGTTGGATGCGGCCTCGGTGCGTCCACGATTCTGATGGCGAAGTCCTATCCCAACTCCGAGTTTGCGGGCTTTGACTATCACGAAGGCTCCATCGAGACGGCGAAGCAGCGCGCCAAGGACGCAGGCGTAGGAGAGCGTATCCGCTTTGAGGTTTCCAGCGCGAAGAACTATCCGGGTAAGGACTACGACTTCATCACCTTTTTCGATTGCTTGCACGATATGGGCGACCCTGCGGGCGCATCGGCGCACGTGCACAGCACCCTGAAAAAAGATGGCACGTGGATGATCGTGGAGCCTTTTGCGGGAGACAAGCTGGAGGAAAACCTCAATCCCATCGGCCGGGCATTTTACGGAGCCTCGACCATGCTGTGCACGCCGGCTTCGCTATCGCAGGAAGTTGGCTTGGCGCTGGGAGCGCAAGCGGGGGAGAAACGCCTGCGCGAGGTGGTGACCTCCGGAGGCTTCACGAAATTCCGGAGGGCCACACAGACGCCGTTCAATCTGGTGTTTGAAGCGCGCCCTTAAGGCTCCGCGTACCAAGGGAATCTCGCGCGCTCTTACTCGATTTCACTTTCGGTTTGCTTTATGACCGTCACGCGGTGCGTGATGCGCACGCTGTGCTTGCGAATACCGGCGATGATGGCCCGGCGCGTGTCCACCGGCAATTGTTCCGGGGCCAGTACCCCTGCAAGGTCGCGCGGAAACAATTTGATGAAGAGCGATGCGACGTGCGCGGTGGCATAGGCCACCGGCGTGGTGAAGCGGCCTTGCCGGCGGATTTGATACAGCGTGGGAAACGTGCAGTCGGTGCGCACCAGCAGTCTCTGGTCCTCCGTCCTTCCGCGCTTTACTCCGAAAACTAAAACTGCGGCGGCGAATCGGGCGTTTTGCAGGATGCCTTGACGAATCAGGCTGGCGATTTTGCGCGGCGAGGAAGTCTCCGGGAAGTGATGCCGCACGATGCCCCGCGATTTGGAAAGTTTGCCCTGCTTATACCAGCGCCGCAGGCGGTCAAACTCATTGCCGCCGATTTTTACGTCCATGCTGTCCATGGCGATGAAATGCGGCAGGGTGGCCACTTCGTCCTGAGCAGCAAGCACCACGTTGGCGCTGCCGATGGGATCGACAAAGCGGAATTTTTCCAGCTCGGCAAAGCGCTTTCCCATGAGGAATTTTCCCTGGCGATAGACACGGGGGTGGGAAATGGCTTCGTCGAAGGAAACCTCCGGGGACCATTGCGAAATGGGATCGTCGCTTTCCGTGGTCTCGTACAAGCGGATATGCACTGCGACCACTTCGTCGAGCGATTCGGCGGCGCGTTTGACCAGGAGGTTGGTGAGTCCTGGAGCGGCGCCGGCATTGATCAGCGCCAGGCGGTTTTTATCGGCGAAGCGCTTGGCAAATACGAATTGTTCGGCTTTGAACGGATTTTTTGTGAGGTGCGAGCTTAGGTCGACGTAATGCGCACGGAGATGCAGCGCGGCGCGCATCACGATCAAATTAAAAACAGAAGCCGAAGCGTTGACGATCAGTTGCGCGCCTCGCGCCGCGCGGATGATGCCCCGCAGATTGCGCGCATTCACCGTTGCGATGGGGATTAGGCTCTTCTTGCCCAGGAAATGGCGGGCGCGTTCCGGGTCGCGGTCGCCGCACCAGACGGTGTGTCCCTGGCGTTCGAGAAGTTGCGCGAGGAGGGAACCGGTCGCACCGGCCCCTAGGACGAAAATCCGCATGGCGTGAAAAAAACTGTATCACATTCCCCTCCAGGCTTTGCCCTTGCATTCGCGTGCCCGCAATTGCGCGTGAGCGACGCCGGGGCGTAGACTGAGGGGGTAACTCCGACTCTGCCAGCCTACGGGGAGACAACCCAGGGCTGGCAGGGCGACGGCCGGTGCGTCGGCTTTCTTGCGACGGCGGCCTCAGGGTTCAGGTGGAAACGCCCGCGCCTCCCGTGTCTGGAAAGGAGCGATTGCGCCAGAAATATGTATATTTCCGGCCTGCGCCCGATTCCCCTCACGAATCGGGCCCTTTCATTTTTTGGTGTCGCCAGCCTGCGGCCGGGCATCTCATGAGTGTTCGCTTTCGATGAAACTGAAGGACAAATTCGGGCGGCAGATCACCGACTTGCGTATTTCGGTGACCGACCGCTGCAACTTTCGCTGCGTGTATTGCCGCTCCGCCGACCCGGAGAATTATCGTGACCGCGACGAACTGCTGTCGTGGGCGGAGTTGCAGCGCCTGGCGCAAATCTTTCTCGGCCTGGGGATACAAAAGGTTCGCGTGACCGGCGGGGAACCGCTGGTGCGCGAGGGCGTCGAGGATTTCATCGCCAAGTTGCACGCTATGGGCGTGCAGGATCTTTCCATGACCACCAACGGGCATGTGCTGGCGGAACGGCTGGAGCGGCTGGCGGACGCGGGTTTACGGCGCATCAACATCAGCTTGGATTCCCTGGACCCAGAGCGGTTTTCGCGCATCACACGAACAAAATCGTTTGCCAGCGTAATGCACGGCATCGATGCGGTGCAGAAATCGCGCATTGCACCGGCCAAGGTGAATGCTGTGCTGGTGCGCGGAATCAACGACGATGAAATTGAGAATTTTGCGCAGTTCGCGCGCGAGCGCGGCGTGGTGATGCGCTTTATCGAATTTATGCCGCTGGACGCGGATCGCCATTGGCATCGCGAGGCGGTGGTTCCGGCCGCGGAAGTGTACCGGCGCATTCACGCGCGCTGGCCACTGGAACAGATTCCCCACGAGACCAGCGAGACGGCGCGAAAATACCGCTTCGCAGATGGCGCGCCAGGAGAAATTGGGCTGATCGCGCCGGTAACCCAGCCCTTTTGCGGACACTGCTCGCGCATCCGCTTGACCGCGGATGGCAAGCTGCGGACCTGCTTGTTTAGCAAGGACGATCAAGACTTGCGAGGCTTTCTGCGCGATGGCGCCGCGGATGAAGATATCGCCGCGTATATTCGATCCGTAGTGATGGAAAAGGAAGCCGGTCACCGTATCAACGCGCCGGATTTTCATGCGCCCTCCAGAACTATGGTGTTTATCGGCGGCTGACCAGCAGTTGGCGTAAGCAGATGGACGGCAGCGTGAATTTCGCCAAGACACCGGAATTTCATCTAATATCGAGGGATACTCCCGGAACCAGTGCGCATCCGGACGAGTCATCTGGAAACAGAAGTTTGGCGGCTCGCATAAGGATGCCAGGCTCGCGAGGCACGCGGAGCAATTCCGCGAACGGAGAAGCCATGGCTGATGAAGACAACGATCCCGAACAGGACGAAACGCCGGAGCCACCGCAGCGCCTTTTTACGCTGACGGAAGCGGAGCGGACGCGACGGGATCTGGAGCCGTTCCTGCTGGAAGCGATTGCCTGCCGCAAAAAGCTTTCCGGACTCGACGACCATTTCAGCGCGGTCTCCGCCCGCATCATGATGATGGGCGGC
>DATFYV010000228.1:0-3269 GCA_035314845.1 Candidatus Acidiferrum sp. | reverse complement strand
CACCGGTTAGGTGTTGCATCTCATTCAACAATTTGGCACTGCGCTCCGCACTGCTCGCATTTGGTCCGGCGTAACGGGCCGAGCGTACTCCCGGCGCGCCGCCCAGAGCGGGAACCACCAACCCGGAGTCGTCTGCCAGGATGCGGCCTGCCGCAAATTGCGAATAGTGCAGTGCCTTGCCCGCGGCATTTTCCGCCAAGGTCGGAGCATTCTCCTCAAAGGTGGGCAGGAAGTTGAAGTTGGGGAGCAACACAGGTTGTAACGACGGGCTTGATGAGCCGATGGAGTCGCTCATGGCGAGAAATTCCGCGAGCTTGCCTTGATTGGAAGATGCCAAAGCAAGAGTTTGACTCATGCGCGCGATCCGGAAATCAGGGCCAAGGCTCTTACGGCCGGGCAAGCTGGGGCGCAGTCCCGCCGATGCGGGACGCCCCTACAAACGACGGCTCGCAGTGTGGAGACATTCGTCGCCGGGAGGCTTTGGCTAGCGGGCACGGCTGCTGAACTTTACAGGAATGATGGAGCGTTGCTCTTCGCTCAGGCGGCGGATGCCTGCGGCGGCTAGCGCCAGCAAATCCTGCATCTCGCTGCCGCTAAAAGGGCGGCCTTCGGCGGTGGCTTGGATTTCCACGAAGTGGCCGCTGCCGGTCATGACCACGTTCATGTCCACTTCGGCGCGAGAGTCTTCTTCGTAGGCCAGGTCGAGGAGCGCGCGATCATCGACGATGCCTACGCTGGTGGCGGCTACCGTGTCGATCAGCGGCGAACTCTTTAGAATGCCCGCCGCCACCAAGCGATCAAAGGCCAGGGCCAGGGCTACGAACGCGCCGGTGATGCTGGCGGTGCGCGTGCCGCCGTCGGCCTGAATGACGTCGCAGTCCAGCCACACGGTGCGTTCTCCGAGGGCTTCCTGATCCGTGATGGCGCGCAGGGAGCGCCCGATGAGGCGCTGAATTTCCAGCGTGCGGCCGGATTGTTTACCACGCGTGGCCTCGCGCGAAGTGCGTTCTTCCGTGGCGCGCGGAAGCATGCCGTATTCGCTGGTCACCCAGCCTTTCCCGCTGCCTTTTAAGAAACCCGGCACCCCGTCATCGACCGTTGCGGTGCAGATCACCCGCGTCTTGCCCAGTTCGATCAGCACGCTGCCCTCGGCGGTGGAGATAAAATCGGGCGTCATTTTCAGCGTGCGCATTTGATCGGGGTTGCGGCCGTCGGAGCGCTGCTTGGTGGTTAGAGGCATGGATCCTTTCGTTGAGGCCTTTCTACGCAGGCTGCAAAATCTAAAACTTCACCAATACAGACGCTGCACAACTACGGCTTCTTTGTGGCCGGCGGTGCTGACGTTGGCGACAGCGGGAACGTTCCGCTCAAATCCAAATGACCCGCTAAGGTATCCACTTCCTGGCCGTGAATCAAAATTTTCAGGCGCTTCACTTGCGGCACATTTGCTTCCAGCGTACGCGCGATGGATTGTACCGCCAGGCGTTCACTGGCGATGCCTGAGGGCGTGGAAGTGGCCAGCGCCTCGGAAAAGTCCGCGATGCCCGTGCCGTTGGGCAATAAATAAAATTCCAGGAGCGCGGCGTCGGGCGGCAACGTGCGCAGTTCCGAATCGACCGGGCCTGCCAGCAGGGTGTTCAAAACTTGTTTGGCCCGCAGGACGGGATCGTTGCCCAGGGGCAATTCCACGCTAACCGGCGTCAGGGCCTCGTCGTCGGCATGCGAAGCCCAGTAAAGCTTTGCTCTGATGCGTGGTTCGCCGGGCTTGGCGAGAAAAGGTTGCGTCAATTCGCGGCGGGCTTGCTCCTCCGTCTCTTGCGTGATTTTCGCGGCTTGCTTCACGTGATTGCGCAGAGAGGGGAAGTACAAGGCGGCGGCAACCACCGCGGCGGCCAGTGCGGCGATGATCCACGCGCGCCAACGCGGATTCATCGCGGCGCTCCCGTTGGCGACGCTACCGGCGTCCCCGATTGCAGTGGCGTCGCTGTGCTTGCAACCACATAAGATGGTTTGAAGGTAACAATGCCGCGGGCGATGGCTTCCGCGACTCCGGGCGCCATGCGATCCAGGTCTTCGCGTTTTTCCACCGAGACGCTGGAAATTTCCACGGCGATGGCCGGGGCCGCTGTGGTGCGCAATTGGCGGACTGCGGCGGATTGCGCGACGCTCGGAGAACCCTTGAATTTTTGCGCCAGCAGGCCTTGCACGACGTCGCCCAGTTTGCGGCTCAAGCCGAGAAATGGCTCTTGCGCTTGGTCCCAGGGAATTAGTCCGGTGGGCTCCGCGATTGGACCGTTCATGGGTGGCTGGTCTTCGGCGACGTACACGCGTGCAGTGCCCGGCAGGCCCGTGGAAGAAATGTGCACGGTGACAAAGACGGCGCCGCGCTGAGCGTTGGCCATCGCGGAGCGATCGTCGAACGAAGGGTCTGCGTCGCCCAAGCGCGTCAGCACCACTTGAAAGCCTTGCAGCTCCAGCGCGCGGCGAATTTGCGCCGTGAATTGCAGCACCACGTCGCTTTCGCGAAGGCCGCCGGTGCCCCGTGCGCCGGGGTCGGTGCCACCGTGCGCGGGGTCGAGCACCACGGTATTCAGAACGTTGCTCTGGATATTGACGGGAAAATTGTTCAGGGCCGGCCGCGACGCCAATGTGCCACCGGGCGAATTGCTCACAGGCGCAGTCTGTAATTGTGAGCTGGCCGGATTGCGCGCAATCACCTTGCTTTCGGGAGCGATGAACTGCCACAGAAGCATAGTAGCCGACGCCAGTAGCATTCCGGAAAAGCCAAGCGGAGACACCAGGCGGCGGACAACGGCGGGAAAATCGCGACGCGCAGAGTTCTGAAAAGCTGTTTGCACGTCCAGCAGCATATCAAAACCGGTGGCGCCGCGCCGCAGTCGTCAGTGCCGCGAAAACGAAATAGGGACGGCGTATGGCGCCGTCCCTGGGTCCTCGAGGCTTAAATACCGCGATGGGTTTTTACCGCGAGCGGCAACCTCCGCGGTTACTGCTGCGGCGGAGCTTGCGAGCCTTGCTGTTTGGCGGACTTGCGGGCCATTTCATCGGCCTTGGCCTTCTCGCGCTGTTCGGGAGTCAGAATCTGCATCACCTGTTCGTGAGAGGCCTTATGAATTTCGTGCATCTTGGCGCGCTTCTGGTCGGGGGAAAGAGTGGAGTCATTCTTGATCGCGTCCATTTGCGATTTCATGTTTTCGTGAATTTTCTGGATCTGCGCTTTTTGGTCGTCGGAGAGACCCAGACTGGCGAGC
>DATFYV010000227.1:0-3063 GCA_035314845.1 Candidatus Acidiferrum sp. | reverse complement strand
TGAATCTGGCAGCGGTCGCAAATCGTCGGGCGCGTTTTCTTCTGTGCGCGAATTTCGCGCAGGCGCCCTTCCCAGCCCTCGCTGAAGCTGCCCTCGCGGATGTTGTAGCCCTGCTGGTGGGAAATGACGCAGATGCTCATCGTCCCGGTGGGATCAATGGCGCAGCCGTTCTGCCCGCCGCCGCAGGAATAGCGCGTCGTTTCGTCGTCGATGTGCGCCGCGCCCGCCGCCAAATCTTCCTTGGCCAGGCGGCGGTAATCTTCGCGGCGCTTCACATCGAAAAATTCCAGGCTTACCACTTCTTCCGGCGTCAGGCGGATGGCCAGGGGGCTCTGCGAACAGTCAATCCGCGGATTGATCAGCGGATCGAATTTGAATTCCACGCCGCGCTCTTCCGCGAAGCGCTTCATTTCATACACTTCGTGCTGGTTGATGCTGGTGGGCACGGTCTTCAATTTCAGTGGCAGCTTGCGCTCCAGCAGCAAGTCGATGGCGCGCATGCAGCGGTCAAACGAACCGCGCACTTGCGTAAGCGCCTCGTACGTTTCCCGGGTTGCGCCATACAGCGTGATCTCGATGGAAAACGGCGGAAACTCGGCCAAATAATTCGCGATACGCTCGTTGATCAAAATTCCGTTGGTGAACAGGGTGATCAAAAATCCGCGCTTCTTGGCTTCGGTGTAAATTTCCAGAAAATCCTTGCGCGCGAAGATCTCCCCGCCGGAATACAAAATCCACATGCAGCCCGCAGCCGCCAGTTCGTCCAGCAGCGCGCAATGCTCCGCAAGGGAGAGTTCCGCGAGGCGCGCGGCCTGGTCGCCCATGGGCAAATTGTTGTAGCAGTGCAGACAGTCCAGCGGGCACCGGCGCGTGACCTCAATGGTCACGTCCAGGGGAACGCGCTTCCCGGGAAAGCGCTGATGCGCCGCCACGCTGAATTCGCTGTACTCTAGGGTTTCCAAACTTTCCTCTTTCGCCTTCCCGAACACACCGCACCCTGAACTAAACCGCCTGAACGACTCGCTAAACCGCCTGCAGCAAGTTCCTAAACCGTCTGGACGAGGCCCACTTGCTTTAACTCCGCAAGAAAACTGCGGACATCCGCCAGCGCAGCCTCTTCGGCTACCGCAAAGCGCCGCGCCACAAACGCGGCCAATTCGCTTTCGCTGCGCCCCTCGACCAAAAGCCCCCAGAGAAACGTGCCCACGCCGTTAAACGTGAAGATGGAATCGAGATCGCCCACGCCGCGGCAGATGGGCACGACCACGGTCTCGCCGGCGACCACGCGCGAAACCAAGTTGGAATTGCGCAGGTAGCGGAGACGCGAGGACGACGGAGGATCGACGACGTCGGCGCGGACTGGTCCTATAGGTTCTAGTATTCCTAGGGCCTGCATGTCCTTTAGTCTCACCTGTCCGTCTTGCCGTGTCACCACATTGGAACGGAGCTGTTTCGTTTCAGTACAGAACCTTAACGACACCTAAGAAAACCACAAAAACCCAACAAAACAGGGTATTTGCGGCACCTGTACGGATGGACAGTACATGGCTTGCCACCCGGGCATATCCCCCTCTTTTTTGTAAGTGTTCATTCTGAAGGGTTTGCGCGGATAGTCTTTGCAAGTGTTGTAGATAAAGGGGTTATTTACGCACTGCGGGGACAAAATACGCAGATGACTGCGCCGAACTATTGATTCTATTGGACTTGCAAAATGTTGATGTGCGAAATCTTGGAAGTGTTCATTCTATTGGGGTTAAGTATACTGTGGGCCCGCCGTGATCCGCAGGGGAGGGCCGAGGATCGCTATCTATATATATGCGGTGGTGAGTCCGGCCGAGCTGCCTCCGAGTAAGGGAACGGGATGCGGGCTAGCGGGTAGTCTGTTCGGCTTTTGGAGTTGGGGGGAGGGTGCCGTTGAAGTAGGCGGAGGATTTGGCCCAAGCGTTCTCGGCTACTGAGGCAGTAAACGCGCGATGGTGCGCTTGCGCCTGGTAATGTGCACCTCTTGGCCTTCGCCCAGGAGTTCTTCCGCCGCGGAAAAGCGGTAACGCAGGTCGCGGACGGATGCTTTTCGCATGTGACCTATTTTAGCATCACATCGGCGAAGGGGCAACCATCTACCCGGGGAAGCTTTTTCCACTTGGGAGTAGACTGGGGGCGTAGACTGGCGAGCGCGAAAGGTGATAGTAAACCACGGTGATGAGCAACTTAGGACCTCCACGGGTTGTGAACATTGCGGATTTGCGGCGGCTGGCGCAGCGGCGTTTGCCGAAGGTGGTGTTTGATTATCTGGATGGCGGGGCAGAGGGCGAAGTTACGCTGCGGGAAAATTCGCGGGTATTTGAGGATGTGACGTTTCGTCCGCGGCAGGCGGTGGCCATCGAGAAATGTGATTTAAGCACGCGGGTGCTGGGGCACGAGACTGCGTTTCCCGCGATGCTGGCGCCGGTGGGGTACAGCCGGCTGATGCATCCGGGGGGAGAAGTGGCGGCGGCGCGGGCGGCGGGGGAGTTTGGCACGGGCTATATTCTGTCGACGATTTCCGGGCACAAATTGGAGAAGGTGAAGGCAGCTTCGCGCGGGCCGGTGTGGTATCAGCTGTATTTGGTGGGGGGACGCGCGGCGGCGGAACGCGCGATGGAACGCATTCGCGTGGCGGGGTTTTCCGCGCTGGTGATTACCGTGGATACGGCGGTGGCGGGGATGCGGGAGCGCGATCCGCGCAACGGGATGAAGCAGTTGCTGGGCGGGTCGCTGCTGGCGAAGATTCCGTTTGTGCCGGATATTGTGTCGCATCCCGCGTGGCTGAGCAGGTTTCTGCTCGATGGCGGCGTGCCCAAGCTGGAAAACATTGTGCTGGAAAATAATCAGCCGATGACGCTGATGGATGTGAGCGCGGCGCTGGCGGCTTCGGTGGTGGAGTGGGCGGATTTGCAGTGGCTGCGGAAGGCGTGGCCTGGGCCGATCCTGGTGAAGGGTGTGCTGACTGGCGATGACGCGCGACGGGCCGTCGATGAAGGAGCGGCTGGGGTAATCGTGTCCAATCATGGTGGACGGCAACTG